>CADBMY010000138.1 GCA_902795905.1 uncultured Erysipelotrichaceae bacterium | reverse complement strand
TCCCTTGATCCGACGATGACGATCGGCAAACAGATCATGGAGGGGATGATCGCGCATGAGCATATCTCCCGTATCGAAGCCCGTGAGAGAGCACTGCACCTGCTCGAAGAAGTCGGTATCGAAGACCCGGAGAAACGCTTTAAGCAGTATCCGCATCAGCTCTCGGGCGGTATGCGTCAGAGGGTCGTCATTGCGATCGCTCTGGCCTGCAATCCGGATATTCTGATCTGTGATGAACCGACAACAGCGCTGGATGTAACGATCCAGGCGAAGATCCTGGAGCTCATCAAAAAGCTGCAGAAGGAAAAGAATATCGCTGTCATCTACATTACGCATGATCTGGGTGTTGTGGCCAAGGTGGCGGATTACGTAGATGTCATGTATGCCGGCAGAATCGTTGAAAAGGGCAGTATCGATGAGATCTTCTACGATCCCAGACACCCGTATACATGGGGTCTGCTGGCTTCGATGCCGGATACCGACACCGATGCCGAAAGACTCTTCGCGATCCCGGGTACACCGCCGAATCTGCTGGAACGGATCGAAGGAGATGCCTTTGCGCCGCGCAATCCCTATGCCCTGGCAATCGACTTCAAGGAAGAACCGCCGATGTTCAACGTCGGAGGACAGCACCGTGTGGCATCCTGGCTGTGTGATCCAAGAGCGCCGAAGACGGAGCTTCCCGAACAGCTTAAGCAGCGTCTGGCAAAGATGCGCAGGGAGAGTGAAGTATGACAGCAGAGACAAGAACACCGCTGCTGCATGTAGAAGGACTGAAGCAGTTTTTCCGCATCAGCCGTACATACACAACGAAAGCAGTAGACGGGATCAGTTTTGATATCTATCCCGGAGAAACATACGGACTGGTCGGTGAATCCGGCTCCGGCAAGAGTACGACCGGCAGGACCCTGATCAGACTGTATGATCCCACGGACGGGAAAGTGATCTTTGACGGCAGAGACATCAGCGGAAAGCTGTCGAAGGAAGATGAAGAATACCTGCGGACAAACATGCAGATGATCTTTCAGGATCCGATGGCATGTCTGAATCCCCGTAAGAAAGTATATGAGATCATTGCCCAGGGACTGCGGATCCATCACCTGTATAAAGATAAAAAAGATCTGGATGACAAGGTATACGCCATGCTGGATAAGGTCGGTCTTTCCCGTGAACATGCTTCACGTTATCCCCAGCAGTTCTCGGGAGGACAGAGACAGAGGATCGGTATTGCCAGAGCGCTGATCATGAATCCCAAACTGGTTATTGCCGATGAAGCGATCTCTGCCCTCGATGTATCGATCCAGGCTCAGGTCGTCAATCTGATGAAGGACCTGCAGGAAGAGCTCGGCACGACATATCTGTTTATTGCCCACGATCTTTCGATGGTCAAGTATATCAGTGACAGGATCGGTGTCATGCACCTGGGGCACCTGGTGGAAACAGGTACTACGGATGATATCTTCAATGAACCGGTACATCCGTATACGATATCGCTGCTGTCTGCGATTCCAAGACCTGATCCGCATCTGGAGAAGAACCGCACCTCCATTACCTACGACAAGGTAAAAGAAGGTGTGGACTACACGAAGGGAACCGTGCACAGGATCTCTGATACACACTCCGTACTGGCAACAGATGAAGAGTTTGCCCGCTGGTATCAGGAGAAGGAATAACAGGAAAGCCGTCTGCGGATGGCTTTTTTCCTTAGGTATGCTAGTATTGAGATATGAAGAATATGATCATTGGAATGTGTTTTCTGCTAGGTATATTTGCCGGTACATCGGCGGAGATCGAGGCATATGATATGAATGTAGAACTGGATACGGAATACGGACAGCTGGATCTGCGCTGGCCCGAAACAGCGTGTGATACATATACCGTGAGTGTGATCGGTGTCAATGCAGATAAGGAGACAGTCCTGTATGAGCTGCCTGTTGACAGCACATATTACAGGGCGACTGATGCGGCCGCATATGCCTGTCAGGAGAACGGTTTTCCGGCATTGATGCGTTTTCGTGTCGATGCGGTAAAAGACGGACAGAGCGTATCGGCAGGGATCACGGAAACCTTTGA
>CADBMY010000137.1 GCA_902795905.1 uncultured Erysipelotrichaceae bacterium | reverse complement strand
CTCAGTGAAGAAGAGGAATTCACCCTCATTGAAGCCCTGGAGTATCTGGTCAAGATGACCGGTGATACCCGGTGGATGGTTGAACTGGGCGGTTATTACTATGGCGAAAAGAACTATGATCTTGCCCTGAAATACTACGAAATGGCTGATAAACATGGTGATAAATGGGCACCGGAGGGCCTTGGCTATATCTGGTATTACGGCCGCACCGGGAAAAAGGATTATGAGAAGGCCTTCAAGTACTATTCCAGAGCGGCAGACAACGGCTACATCAAATCGAAGATCAAAGTGGCGGACATGTACAAAAACGGCTACTACGTTGAAAAGGACTTCAACATGTACATGAAGCTGCTGGAAGAGGTTTACCAGGTTATCAAGGATACGGACAACTGCTTTGATCCGCTGCCGGAAGTGTGCACCCGGCTGGCCCGCGGGGCAAAAGAAGCCGGTATTTACGATGAAGCGATCCGGCTGTATCTGGAGGCCAAACCTGTCCTGGCCAGAAGAATACAGTACAATCCGTTCTTCGGTGATCTGAATATCATGAAATGGCTCGTGGAGGATCTGTATGGTGAGCTGATGCCGGTGGATTATGCCGATCTGGATCTGTTCGATCTCTACTATGTGCTGAAAAAGCCGGCCGTTGTGAAGTTCATGTTTGACGATGAAACATTTACGGTTAGCTCTGTGGAGGAGGACGGCGGCATCGTCATCAGGTTTGAAGACAAATGGTACAGAAACATTGATGACTTTTTCGGCAAGGCAGTCATCGATGGTGAGAAGCTGGTTGTGCTGTATGACGAAATCTACAATATCGAGGTGGTAAGCGGTGGCAATCGTTAAGACAGAAAAAACAACAGAATACGAAGAATATGAACTGTTATTGCTCAGACGGGACAATCTGCGTAAGGAGGCAGAGCAGTTTCATCTGAACTATCTGCGGGTCTTCGGTGATCTGATGACGGAGGTGTTTCAGCAGAAAGTAGAATGCATCCGGAGAAAGAAGATTATTGCCTACTGCCAGAAACTTGCCAACCGTGGCGCGGATATCAACCGGGCTGATCTGGATGCGTATATCGAACAGGTCATGGCAGAATACCGTACCGAACTCGAGCAGATGATTCGTACAGTCAGTGCCATAAAAAACTCAGGGAAAATATCTTCGTATGACAAGAAGAAAGTCAAGGAGATTTATTACCGGCTGGTCAGACTGATCCATCCGGATATCAGGCCGGAACTGGCGCAGGATGAAGTCATCCGTGATTACTGGCAGCGTATAGTCGTTGCCTACCGACACAACGATATCGAAGAACTGGAAGAACTTGATGTGCTGGTCAGGACATATCTGAAACAGCATAATATCGAAGCCGGTGAGATCAGCCTGAGCAATATAAAAGAAAGAATCACGGCGATCGAGAAGGAAATTCAGACGATCATCAGCACGGATCCGTATCAGTACCGGTTTATCCTGGAGGATAAAAATGCGGTCAATGACCGGAAACAGGAACTGAAAGATGAACTGAAGTCGTTCCGGGAATACGGAGAGCAGCTGGATGAGGTCATATCCTCTTTCAATATCAGGGGGTTTTACGCATGAAAAATGAGATCACGGTAAAAGATGCAGGGCTGCTGCAGGTCATAGAAGACAGGACGCTGGGAGAGATCATTAAGCCCCTGGTCAACGAAATCCATCTGTTCGATACCTATATTGCCGGGACATCCTATCTTCCGGATCAGAGTGTCCTGCAGGAATTGCAGGCAGGTGACAAACTGCATCTGCAGCGGGAAGTGAATAAATTTGATGATCAGGCGATTGTGATCCTGAACAGCGGCAACGTGAAGCTGGGCTATGTACCGGAAAAGGACAACACGGTTTTCTCCAGATTGATGGATGCGGGCAAGCTGCTGACCGCCAGAGTGGACAGCGTCGACCGGTCAGGCTCATTCCATAAGATCCGGATCGGCATCTATCTGGTGGACTATTAAGGTGTATACCGAAGGCTCACTTTCTGTTTTGTAAAGGACTATAATAATAAAGAAGAGCTGGGAGGTGTTCATATGAAGCCTAAAAAGTTCAGGAAGAATACAAAAGCAGGTAAGCGGTCTGTGACAGAAAAGCTGCCGGAGGAAGAAGCTCTTGATGAGACACCGGTAACCGACAGTCCGGAAGAAGCGGTCAGTGAACCGGAATCCAGGCCGTACTGGATCCATGACCAGATCCTGGATCCGGATTACCCGGACGGGGTGAAGGTGCTGCCGGGGTGTGTCTGCTCGGTATGCGGCTTCCGGGTCAGCTTTGAGCGGGATGCCTGTCCGCACTGCGGGGCAGTCATGCGTCAGCCTGAAACAACCGAATAGAAACAGAAATGGCAGCCGGATAGGCTGCCGTATCTTTTTGTAAAGAAATGGACGGGTCATAAACTTGAAATGATTACAGTGCTTATGAGATAATACATCCCATAGTTGACTTGAAAAGGAGTGTGATCTGTCTCTATGGACGAAGGCAGTCGATGGTCATGGCTGATAGTAGTCTTAATACTTCTGCTTTGCGCAATGTTTTTTGCTATTACGGAAACGGCCTTTGCGTCGGTATCACGGAACCGTCTGAAAACAATGGCGGACAAGGGGGATGCCCGGGCGAAGAAGGCTGTATATATAACCGACCATTTTGATCGTGCGATCACAACGATACTGATCGG
>CADBMY010000136.1 GCA_902795905.1 uncultured Erysipelotrichaceae bacterium | reverse complement strand
TGGAATGCCTTACGGCTGAAGTCAATGATCTCCTGTTCGGCATTGCGCATCCTGAGCAGATCACCGCGGTCCAGTTCCAGCAGTTTCTCGAGAGCCAGCTGTTCATCGATACTGCTCGTACCGTAGATCGCTGCCCCGTCCGTTCCCTGCACACACCGGATCCCGGCATCGAGATACTGCTTCAAAGGATGTTCCTCCAGGGCATTCAGGTTATTCAGACGTACATTCGAAGTGATCTGAAACTCCAGGATCGTCCTGCTCTTACGGATCTCACGGATCAGCTGTCTGCCCCTGCGGGAAGAAAGATCGGCGGTATACAGACCATGTCCGATACGCAGCACCGGCATCTTCTGTCCTTCGCCAAGTGCTTCCTGTACACAGCGGATACTGTTCTGTACGTTATCCCGCAGATTGTCATTCTCACCGGCATGGATACAGATCACAAAGTACGGATCCTTGGCGGCGATCTTTACGATCTCCTGGATCAGGGGCTTCAGATCCCGGATATCATTGATCTCTTCACCGACGATATCACTGCCGACAACATACGGATCAAGGATCACCGTCTCCAGTACCTGCAGATTCTCCCGCAGGTAGTTATCATCTGCCAGTGCCGACTTGACAAGTGACAGCGGTATACGCCGGAAAGCAGCGATAAAGCGGATCATGACCCCGGTCTCCTGCAGGATCTTCGGCATGACCTGATGGACCTCTTCCAGCATCTTTACAGAGGCTTCCTTCTTCAGGAGTGTCGTATCTCTGATCTCTACATAGGTTATCCCCTGGGTCTGATAACTGCGGGCGATCCAAAGCAGCTTATCCTGAAACAGCGTATTCTTTGCATACCGCTCATCATTTCTGTCTTCCATCATCTGCCTGACATACTGCCTGATATCGGGATCGGGAATATCTTCGATATGTTCCGGGACAATGGGTACCTCACAAGGTACCCCCTTAGCAAATACATACCGGTACAGGTATACTTTCTCGAGATTGGTAAAGACTGCCTGTCCGTCTTTCATGATCGCCAGGGATGCTCTGATCTTTGCGATATTCTCTGCCGCATGTCTGCGGTTATTCAGGATCAGATCCGCAAAGTTGATAAACGTATGATCATTGATGCGTCTGTCCCTGTACTTGCCGGTCAGGGTCGGATCATCCCACACCTTGACGGCTTCCCGGCGTCTTGCGGCGAGAGTCTTCTCCTGGGCGGCAGTCAGCTTCAGATCCAGTTTGCGTATATAGTAGAGCGGATAATTGATCTGGTGCACGATGCCCAGTGCGATCAGGATGTCCGGATGCAGGTTGGCATTCATATGCGTATGCAGATCACTGCGGAACTTGACATCCCGCAGGATATACGTCTGAATGACGGTCTTGGAGAGTTCTGTCTTATAATCCTTGGTCTGGCTCATCAGGGTCTTGGAGATTGAAGGGATATAGGCCTTGACCTCCACCGTGCCGTCAGGATAGATATCGGCTGCTTCAATACTGCCGAGACGGAAGATAAAGACTTCACGGTTGTTTGCGTCGATATAACACGGGATCTCACCGCGGATGACCTTCAGTCCGTTTTTATCCGCAGAAAGAGGCAGTCCGCACAGTCCTGCCAGGTTGGTGATCAGATTTCCGGTATGGTGGTTTGGTGTCCTGAGCATGTAAAAGAGTCTGTCCGCATTCCTGTACAGTTCAACGATGATATCTTTTTCCTGGTCAAGACAGAAGCTTCCGAAGTATTTCATGCGTGTCTTCCTTTTTGTTATCTTACACCATGGGTCTATTCCTGAATACCCTGCATATTCTGTTTCAGTCTGGCTTTCTCGGCTTCGATCAGTTCCTGTATGCCGGCACTGCGGGCAGCCATTTCCTGCATCGCCGAAGTATCCGCGAAGTCTTCAAAGATCTCCCGCTTGCGTCCGGATCTTTCGAGGAAGTATTCATCGATACTGCCTTCCGACATCAGCCTGTAGACGAGGACATTGTTTACCTGACCCATGCGGTAGGCTCGGCCGATTGCCTGATCTTCTGCTGAAGGTTTCAGCTGCGGTTCACACAGGACAACGATACTGGCTGCCTGAATATTCAGACCGGTGCCGCCGGCTTCGATCTGTGCGATCAGTACGCTCAGGTCATCATTCTTTGAGAATTCATCAATGACAGCCTGACGCCGCTCGGAGGACATGGCACCGGTGATCGGCTCCGGGCTGTAATCATACAGCAGGTCTCTGACGATCGCAATCGTATCCAGGAAACAGGAGTAGACAAGTACCTTGCGTCCTTCATCTCTTGCCTGCAGACAGATCTCCAGCAGCCGTTCGGCCTTGGTTGACTCCCGGGCATTCCAGGAGACTCTGCGCATGTCAGAGAGATCCCCGGCTTCCACAGCCGCAAAGTATGCCAGATACTCGCTTTTGTTCATCCGGCACCATTCGATCACTTCCGTCAGTTCGGGAAGCTCCTGCAGGACATCATCACGCTTTCTGCGCAGGTAGACCGGAGCGATCTCCCGCCGGAAAGCAGGTGCTTCCGCAAACCATGTCATTCCCTGAATACTCTCACCGATATCGGGACGCAGGCAGCTGATCAGCCAGCTCATCTCCTCGACCCGGTTTTCTAACGGTGTACCGGTCATAAACAGAACATAGTCGGCTTTTTCAGCCAGACGCAGTAACGCCTGGGTCCTGATCGCAGCCGGATTCTTGGCATAGTGGGCTTCATCCGCCGTGATCATATCCAGTTCAATATCCTCGGGCAGGATGATCCTGTACAGGGATTCGTAGTTGGTTACAGCAATACCGCCGCTTTTCAGCCACTCCCGCGTCTTCTGCACGATCTGCCCATGCACCATCACGGCCGGGATGTCCGTGCGTTCCCTGATCTCCCGCATCCAGTTGACCATGATGCCGGTCGGACATGCCACAAGGAAATACTTCCTGCCGCGGCTGTAGAGATCCGCCATCACGGCCAGAGCCTCGATCGTCTTGCCAAGACCCATCTCATCGCCCAGCAGCACCTTCTTCTGATGCAGGATATACTTGGCGCCGAAGACCTGGTAATTACGCAGGGTGACCTTCAGACAATCTTCATTCAGAGGCATCTCCCGGATCTCCTGCACAAGATCTGTCTCGAGATCATTCTCACCGATATCCTTACCGGTCAGCTCCGTATCACTGAGTCTTTCCAGTACCGCATAGTAGGATGCCGCATTCTCCGCAAAGTCTTTCTGCAGTACTTCTTTCGGCGCATGGATCAGTGTTTCATATTCCTGCAGGTATACACCTGCCTGCTTTCCGTATTCTCCTTCGTAGAGATCGTGAAGTTTGTTCGCTGCCCGTGCGTATTCCAGTTTCTTCTGCTTAGACGCAAAGAACCAGCCCAGCTTACTGCGCACTGCTTCACTTTCCCGCAGCACATTCAGGATCATGCCATGGGTCTTCGCAAAGTATTCTTCAGCCTTCTCACTGAGCTGTTTGGAGCGGTAATACATGTATACCGCATGCACAAGATCCTGTTCTTCTTCTGCCTCCAGGCCGGCTCTGATGCGCACCGGTACATCCCGCATGTGCACCTGGGCCATGCCTTCTACGGCTTCGATGATCCTGTCGGCTGTGACCTTGCCGATACCGTTCAGAGCGATCAGTTCTTTCCTGTCTGTCTCAGAGACATCCCGTATATTCAGAATGCCTGCACTCTTCAGCAGATCTGTCTTACTCTTCCCGATGATACTCTGCAGTACGTTAACAGACACCGCAGAGAGTTCGCGGCCGGCTTTTACCTTACGGAAATTCTGCAGTGCCTGTCTGATCCCGTCTTCCGATGACGCATGAAAAGAACTGATCCTGCCAAGCTTCTTATCAATATCTTCCGTCAGTACACGCAGGTCATAGACTTCCTGCAGATCAGGCCGTTTTATCTTCATATCTGTATTCTATCATCCCCGGCAAAGAAAAAGCACAGACGTGCTGTGCTTCAGTCTTTCAGATCCTCCATCTCATTGAGAATATCTCTGAGTTTTCTGATCTCTTCCAGGCTCAGGGTAATCCCCTTCCCCATACGTACTTCTCCGTTTGACATATGTGTCCAGTTGCGGATGTCATAGACCGGATCGGCATCATTGTAGGATACCAGGTTTACTTCCTTGGTATAGCAGTTTCCCGTAGATGTTTCATTCTCCGTGATCGTGTCAAAGTTCTGCACGACATCATATCTGAATTCTCTGGGCATTTCTTTCTCCTCCTGTATATCTTTTTATCCGCAGGATGCGGATCTCCTCTGTTAATCTCTTAATAATCTGTATTTTTGCATAAGATCCTGTTCAAGTACAGAATAATCTTCGTACACCTCTGCCGTATAGCGCTGTGATGCCTCGGAGAGAGCCTGTTTCAGCCGCAGTGTCTCACTGATCGTAACAGCCCGGGATGTTTCACCGTTGACCAGGAATGCCCCGTATGCATTGTATGTACCGCGGCCGCGGCGTATCTGTGCATAAGCCTCCTGCAGCTGTGCATCCTCCAGTCTCTGATACTTGTACATATCTTCAAGACCTTCCCTGATCAGGAACAGACGTACGGACGGTGAGGGCACGGGATCCTGACTGTCCTTCGCATCGGGATAGATCAGTAATACATCTCCGGCCTCGTAGGAAGGATTATCCAGGGTCAGCAGCGGATCTCTGGGGTAGGCATTGAAAGCCCAGCGCAGAAAGCCGTCAAAGCTCTGTACAGCCGCATAGTCTATCGTCAGCAGTGTCTCTGCCGGATCGGATATCGCATACGAAGAAGGATAGGTGACCGAACAGTTATACAGCGTCGTCTGCAGTCCCAGTTCCCTGCGGTGCTGCACGGCCTCATTGACCATTGCCATGTTCAGATCATCCAGAGCGATCGACAGTGACAGATAGTCCATATGATCATAGATCTCATAGAGCGGAAGATGATTCACCGCCCCGGCGATCTTCAGGTGTCTGCCTTCATCATCCGTCACTTCCTCGATCATCTGTACAGCTGCCTGGATCTCATTGATATCTCTTTCATCAAGGAAGATATACGTCTTCTCAAACCATCCCTTCTCCTTCAGATGGGCAATAAAACTGTTCAGGAAATCTCTCCACACAGCCTTCCACTCTTCACTGCCGATATCATGGTACTCGGTATACATACCGCCCCATTCCAGATGCATATGAAACTGCTTATCCCACGGCAGTAATGTAAATGCCTCGATACGTTCATCAATACCGAGTTCCATGCACATCTCTACATATTTATCAAAGTTGGTATAGTCAAAGACCAGCTTGCCGTCATAGGTATACATCCAGGTAATCAGAGACGGTGTATCATCAAACGTCTGATGACCCCAGGGTTCTTCCAGCACAGGTACGGTGATCGCACTGCCGCCGGCATCCCTGTACAGCTGCATTTCCCTGCGCAGCACTTCCAGATGGGCATCGCTGAAGTAATCCCCTTCCCCGAATTTGTCATAATAGCGGAAGGACGGATATGTATACTGCCAGAGATCAAGGTCAGGTGTCTCCTTTACCGACAGTTCCGTAACTTCCAGCGTGATCGTACAGGTATCCGTACTGCCGTTATCGTGTGTGAATACGACCTGTCCCGTATAGGTATCGGGATAGGCATAGCGGGGTATGTGTATCTCCAGCATCAGCAGCACCTGTCCGTTCAGGCTGAGTGTATCACAGGATAAGAGACGGTCCGGTACATCCCGGTGCGGTACATAGGGATCTTCATGGATCCCGTAGCCGGCACTGACATTCTTCATCTCGTAGAATGAATACACAGGCTCCATCCTGTGTGTATCACTGTCAAACGATGTCAGGGAAAGACTGACCGTATCACTGCCCTGTACTGCCATCTTGAACAGTACGCTCTCATTCCGCCAGACCGTTTCATATGCTTCAGTCTGTCCCTGTGAAGCGTACTGTGCATTGTTTGCGTCCTGTACATCATGTGTACCGACATACGTAAAATATGCCTCGAAGGAAGGTTCCGCATATACGGTACATACACTTCCGCAAAGGCAAAGAAATAAACACAGCAGTATACTGAAAAAACCTGTCATAGTTCAATTCTACACTTTTTTAACAGGATGACTACCTTTACTTGTTTACGGTATACATGGCTGCCCCGACAGCAGCCGCTTCTCTGACTTCAGGGATCCGGATCTCTTTACGGAATATCTCCCGCAGGATCTCCTGCAGCAGAGGATTGTGTGTAACCGCGTTGCCGGCAGTCAGGATCACTTCCGTATTCCCGCCGGCAGCTTTCTGTATGGTTTCATACATTGTGTACAGCTCTTCGCTCATACCGCGCAGTACTGCCTGCACAAGCCCGCCCGGGGTCAGATTTCCTATACGTATATTCTGCAGAGAACCGGTGATACCGGGATCTTCTCTTGTCCCGGACAGACGTGTATCCATGATCATCGGATCTGCCTGTCCTTCGGCTTCCCGTCCCAGTTTCTCCATCAGGGCATAGATATCCGTTTCAGCACATCCTGCAGCTTCCGCAAATGACGCAAAGAAGTCATGAACAGCCGCATATGCTCTTCCGCCCGCAAGCGCAGACCCGGCGAGCAGGTAACGATTTCCCGGGAAGGGTCTTGTCTCAATACCCGGGATCCTGACACAGGTGTCGGTCAGTACGGATACCTGGGAACCAGTGCCGATATTTACCAGAGGTATATAAAGATCTGTCCCCGGTGTGCCGAGGAACGATGCCTGGTTATCCCCTAACGGAGCCATGACCGGAATACCTCTGTACATGCCAAATACAGTATGTTCGGGACATACTTCCGGGAACAGCCGTTCCGGGATACCGGCTTCCCTCATAGCCTTCTTACAGAAACTGCCTGTACGTACATCATAAAAACCCAGAGAAGCCGCCATTGTCGGATCAAACACTGCTTTTTTTCTGCCTGTGATCTTCACTGCGAAATACTCGCCTATGCCGGAGATCTGTGCAGCTGATGCCGGAATACAGTCATTCTTCGCATGCATAAGTACCGTAAGCAGACCGTATCCGGGATAGACGGATGTATCACTGATCTTTCTCCACTTCCGGGCTGCTTCCTCATCGCCTTCCTGCCGGTTCTGCCACGTGTACAGCGGTGATACTGCCTGCCCGTTATCATCCGCATACAGGATCCCGTGCATCTGTGTACTGATGCCGATTCCGCATACCTCGGGATACAGGCTGATAAGCTCCTGCAGAAGTTCCTCTGCATATCTGACAATAATACCTGGATCCTGGATCACTTCTCCGTTTCTTTCAGACGGAAGACCTGCCCGGTGTTCTCTTGTACGGGCTGTGATCAACTGTCTCGTTTCATCATCCCACACTGCCGCACTGACAGATGTTGTCCCGATATCAATGCCTATTCTCTTCATGATCTTTCTCCTATACTGTCAGTATACAAAAAAGAAGGACTGCCATCCTTCTTCTTATATGATCTTTATCAGAGCGAATACGATCACCAGGATCACAGCTACACCAATGAAGATCGATCCCACCAGACCAAACACGTTTTTGTCATAGCCGACGATCAGGAAGGATGAGACATTCAGCGGATCATACCGCACCGTCACTTCCGTTCCCACCGGACATGTCTTCTCTACCGTACTGCGGTTTGTCGACATCGAAGATCTCTGCCGGATCACGTTTCCGCTGTCATCGGTAAATTCCACCACCGGTGCATAGGTTACACCATCCCGGCTCGTGACCCGCACGATCTCCGTTACAAATCCCTTTGTATGGATCGTACAGAACCTGTCCTGGTTTCTTCCTGCCCGCACTAAAAAATATCCCAGACCGGCAAATACCGGGATCAGGATTCCAAACACGAGATTGAATACATCCATGTGCTATCCTCCAAGTGAAAAGGTCCTGAGACAGGACCCTGAGTTATCACAGGTGCATTTTAGCGCCGCACACAGGACAGACGACCTTGGGCCGATTGGCATGATAACCGCACTCTGAACACTTACAGCTGGGTAATACCTTGAATCCCGTCACGTAATTCGTGTCTTCAACTACATCGTGGATCCAATGAGGTCCTTCCTCAGTTTCGGTTTCAGTTTCTTTTTCTTCCAGGATCTCTTCTGACATTTCTTCCGTCTCCGTACCTTCAGGATGTGTATAAGTTTTTTTCTTATGCTTGTTCCAACTCACAACAATACCCTTAACACTTCATTAAGATTATAAATGAAATTAGCGAACTTGAATACATTAATTCATTCTTTTTTCTAATCCCGCATGAACAAAGTATCAATGATCCGCTCCAGATCCGTCCTCTTTGCGAGTTCATCCTTCACTTCCATCGCCTGTCTGACATTATCCGTGATCATTCCGTCGATATTCATCAACATGTAATGTTTCTGATCACTTTCTTCGTTTACAGTCCAGACCAGTACTTTCTTATTCTGTTCATGGATGGCTTCGATCAGCTGGTATGTTGCACACTCTTCTTCAAGACCGATGTAATCACAGTTCAGTGATGCGATATTGCCGAATGACACAAACGTCAGGCAGCCTGTCTCCATCTCCGGATATGTTGTTTCGATATAATCGATCAGATCATACTTCAGTGAGATCAGTATACACTGATCCTGCATGCCTGCTTCTTTGACGATCCTGACGGTATCATCTGCCATCCTGCGGTCTGCCGTATTACCCTTCAGTTCGATAAACAGCGTGACTTTCCCCCGGCAGGCTTCCAGCATCTCTTCCAGGGTAGATACCGGCTCCCCGTTAACGGACAGTTTCCGGATCTCTTCCATGGTCATCTCTGACGGTCGGCGGCTGTCTCCGGCAACCCGTTCAAACGTATTATCGTGATTCAGGACATATACCCCGTCCTGCGTACGCTGAATATCGATCTCACTGCCGAAAGCCCCGAGCTGATATACCGTGTCGATGCCTGACACCGTATTCTCCGTACCTTCGCTGCCGCTGGCCCGGTGGGCAATGACCGGTACACCTGCAGAGGCAGGAAAGATCTCATCAAAGTGTCCGTTCATGACCACGGAGAGGCCAAAAACCAGGAGGACACCGAAAGCTGTCCTGAGCAGGAACAGAATATTCTCACGGCGTCTGTTCAGCGGATAGTTTACTTCTTTCCCTTCGGTATAGGAGACATATACTCTGGTCATCTTCATGATGTAGAGAGGTGTCAGTAACAGCCCGCCCAGGCCGAAAAGGAACAGGAAAGCCATGCATACAATGATCAGGGCCAGTCTCTGCACCTCCGCCGGAAGATCCAGCATCACCGAAATGATCAGCGGTGCCGGCAGCACCGTCAGCAGGATCAGAATACAGCACAGGATAACAGTGAAGAGATACTGCAGATTCTGCTTAAGATAATCCCGGCGGTTCTTCCGCACCAGACGGAATGACTGACGTACAGCCGCAGAAGCCGGAATATTGTCAAGAATGATCCCGTACAGTGAGAAAAAGCCGAAGAAGCCAAGAGCCACAAACAGGAGCTCCGTGACCGCATAGGCAGCGAAATACAGCGGTGTTTTCCGGATCACCGATGTGATAAACCGCGGGATATACAGATTCTCAGTCAGGGAGATACTGAGACCGAAACCGATCGTCGGTGCCAGCAGTGCTGTGTACAGGATGATCAGAAGACCGACCGGTGTGAGAAACTTCTTCAGGCTGAGCAGACATTCACGGAAACTTGCGAGCAGTGCTTCCTTTTCTCCCCGAAGCATCTTTCCGCTCAGCAGGATCTTGATATTCAGATCCAGTCCGGTATACACAAGCAGTGTCAGAGCCCCGAGCAGGAGCAGAACGATGCCCTGCCAGGAGGTAAAGATAAACCGGAGATCACCGCTGGATACAGCTGTTCTGCCGGCAGAATGCAGCACCCGCAGAGCTGTCTGTCTGAGCAGGTACAGTATTACTGCCAGAAGAAGCTTTGAGGCTGCCTGATAACGCAGAAAAACAGGCATTGCCTGCAGGTAGGGATAGA
>CADBMY010000135.1 GCA_902795905.1 uncultured Erysipelotrichaceae bacterium | reverse complement strand
ATGTTCTTCAGCCCAGTCCAGCAGGGTCAGTTCAAACTGTGCCATGCGTTCAAGCATCTCGGCATAGTACTTACCCTTGCCCATCTCCTTAGCCATATCTTCGCAGACTTCCGGAATACGCTTATCTCCGGCATGTGCCTTATAGCTGACAAGCAGATCCAGTTCGGAGTTCTCTTCGATCTCCACACCCAGTTCATAGAGTCCCTTGATTGGAGCGTTGCATGCGAAGAAGTCCTGGGGTCTAGGACCGAAGGTAATGATCTTCAGGTTCTTTACACCGATGACAGCTCTTGCGACAGGCACAAAGTCAGCGATCATCCTGGCGATATCTTCAGCAGTACCGACAGGATACTCGGGGATATATCCCTGCAGGTGTCTCATACCGAGGTTATAGGAGCAGTTCAGCATGCCGCAGTAAGCATCGCCTCTGCCGTTGATCAGGTCACCGTCGCCCTCTGCCGCAGCCACAAACATGCAGGGACCGTCAAAGTACTTCGCGATCAGTGTCTCCGGTGTCTCAGGACCGAAGTTGCCGAGGAAGACGGCGAGTGCGTTACAGCCTGCCTTGGTGACATCTTCGACTGCCTTCAGCATATCCTTCTCGTTTTCAACAGCGACCGGACATTCGTACAGTTCACCCTTGTATGCGGATTTGATCGCCTCGCGGCGGCTGACAGACAGTGTGACCGGGAAACAGTCACGTGATACGGCAATTAAGCCAAGTTTTACTTCGGGAATATTCTGCATTTCGGTATCTCCTCCTAGATCTCGATATTATCTCCATACAGACCGATGTACGCGCCGTTATGTGCTTCCGGCGCATCCTCGTGGGCTAACAGCCACTTATTCCGGGCAGTCATCCACTTGTCTTCTTCCGTCTTCGGCTCAAAGACAGGCATCTCCGTATTTGTGCCCCGCGGCAGTACGACCGCTACCCGGAAACCGCTCTCTTTGGTCTCACATGGCGCATAGTGCAGCGTTGTCGCATAGATCTCCACCGGTACACCGGCAGGCACCTGGAAAGCCATGACATTCTCGGTATCCAGCACACCGTCTTCGATCTCCTGTACCATCGCCAGCAGCAGGATAAAGTCTGTATCACCGATATTCACTTCGCTGTCTCTGTGATACTCCAGGCAGTTCAGCTTCGTATTCCTGCCCCAGCACATCCCCAGCTGTACCGGCATACCGCCGTAGCCTCTGTTCTCGAATTCCTTAAAGATCTCACAGTCCTCGAGTTCCCTGATCGACGGTTCATACGCAGTTCCCTCTGCCGGCAGCGGGAACTTCTCCATGGCTTCGATCAGTTCTTTTGTACGGTATCCCTGCAGCACTCTGCCGTAGGGAACGAAATCTTCATCATAAACCGAATAGATCTCCATAACTCCTCCTAACGAATTTCCGGAAATATCTCTTTCAGTGCCGGATAGATCTTTCTGAACTTCCGGTACTGTTCATCATATCTGTGTGTCAGTTCGGGATCAGGCATTGTCACTTCGCTGACCTCGGTCAGTGCTTCTGCGGCTTCTTTTACACTTGCGTATTCACCGCAGGCAACCATGGCCAGGATCGCACCGCCGTAACCGGGTCCCTGTTCTGTCTTTACCGTCTCCAGGGGTATACCCAGGATGTTGGCGAAGATCTTCCGCCACAGCGGACTCTGGGCACCGCCTCCGCACAGTCTGCTTGAGGGGATCTCGATACCGAGGGACTTTGCGACTTCAAACGAATCACGGATCGCAAACGCTACGCCCTCCAGCACTGCCTGTACCAGATCCTCACGTTTGGTATCCATCGTCATGCCGATCAGGGTACCGCGGGCATTGACATCATTGATCGGACTTCTCTCCCCCATCAGATACGGCAGGAAGAACACATGATTGTTTCCGAGAGCTTCCGGCTGTATCCTGGCTTGTTCTTCACTGTAGCTGTCCGTATGCAGGACCGTCTTGCACAGCCACTGGTTGCAGGAAGCTGCCGACAGCATGCATCCCATCAGGTGATATCCGCCGTCTGCGTGGGCAAACGCATGCAGGGCATTGTTGGGATCGACCGCAAAGTGATCCAGCGTCACAAAGATCGTACCGCTGGTGCCAAGTGAGATATTACAGCCGCCGTTGCCGACAACACCGGTGCCTACCGCTGCCGCCGCATTGTCTCCGGCTCCTGCCGCAACCTTGACATCATTCCGGAATCCCAGACGCTTCGCGATCTCCGGTCTGACCGTACCGATCACTTCGTAGCTTTCAAACAAGGCAGGCATCTGTTCTCTGCGGATACCGCAGACTTCCAGCATCTCTTCAGACCAGCACTTATGTTCAACATCCAGCAGTAACATGCCCGAAGCATCAGAGTAATCACAGGCATGAACACCTGTCAGGACATAGTTGATGTAGTCCTTCGGCAACATGATCTTCTTTATCTTCCCGAAGTTTTCCGGTTCATTCTTCCGCATCCACAGGATCTTCGGGGCCGTAAAGCCCGCAAAGGCAATATTCGCTGTTCTCTGTGAAAGCACACTTCTGCCGATCACTTCGTTGAGATAAGCTGTCTCTTCCTCTGTACGTCCGTCATTCCAGAGGATCGCAGGTCTGATCACCCTGTCTTCTTCATCCAGTACGACCAGGCCGTGCATCTGTCCTGCCACCGCGATTCCCGCCACCTCTGCCGGATCATATCCTGTTACCAGTTCCGCAAGACCGGACAGCGTTCCCTCACACCAGTCCTCAGGCCTCTGCTCACTCCAGCCCGGCTGCGGAAAATACAGTGGGTATTCCCGCGTTACGGTGTTGATGATGTTTCCCTGCGCATCCGTCAGTAACAGCTTTACCGAGGAAGTACCCAGATCAATGCCGACATATAAACTCATACAGATCCCTCCGCTTCTGTTATCTGTCAGTATTACCGCTATATTCTGTATTATTTGTATAGTTAATATACTTCAGTGTTCTGTCTAAATTATATCATCCTGCAGTAATGCCTGACTTCTTTTATACAGCTCTCATGCATAATTATTATCTTTTATGATGCCGGGATGATTTGTCTGTATATTTGTTTATCTGTTCGTAATCCTGTCATATAAAAAACTGACCCGTAATGGATCAGTTATCTGTGTCTGTGCTCTGCAGGAAGGCGATCTCCTTCAGCTCGGCTGTACCATCCCCGGTGTATGTCAGAGTCAATGGATATACACCT
>CADBMY010000134.1 GCA_902795905.1 uncultured Erysipelotrichaceae bacterium | reverse complement strand
TTTCAATTACCTGTTATACTGTAGCCATGAAATACGAAATGAGACCCGGAAGACTGGAACTGATCATGAGCCCTGCAGAGGAAGGCAGGACCCTGCAGGCATTCTGCGATGATCTGGTCATTCCCGCAAAAAAACAGAAGAAACTCGAACTGCTTGTCAACCGTGCCCATGTGCAGGATCTTTCTGCAGTCCTGCATGCCGGTGATACGCTGACGATCCCGCTGGAAAGCGAAGAAGTGGATTATACGCCTGCCGAGAGAGAGTGCCGCATCATCTATGAGGATGATCTGGTCTACGTTGCCCATAAGTACCCGGGAATGATCGTCCATAACGGTACGGAGGATACGGAGACGCTGGCCGCCCAGGCAGCACGCTATCAGCTCAATGCCGGCATCCATGCGCCTGTACGCTATATTCACCGTCTGGACAGAGAAACGACGGGACTGGTGCTGTTTGTCAAAGTCCCTCTGCTGCAGGGCTGGTATGACCGCAAACTGCAGGAGAAGGCCATTGTCCGTGAGTATCTTGCGATATGTGCAGGCAAAGCCAGAGCCGGACAGAAGTTCACGTT
Source organism: uncultured Erysipelotrichaceae bacterium (assembly GCA_902795905.1). Classification (GTDB taxonomy): domain Bacteria; phylum Bacillota_I; class Bacilli_A; order Erysipelotrichales; family Erysipelotrichaceae; genus Bulleidia. The sequence continues at coordinate 1,640 of CADBMY010000134.1, read as the reverse complement.
CAATGACAGGATCGGCAGAGACCGTCATGTCAGCGGCAAATACCGTGTATCCGAAAGCGGCAAAGAAGCCTGTACATATGCCGAATGTCTTGAACGCAAAGGCCCCTATGCCCTCTTCCGCTGTACGCTGGATACCGGCAGAACACACCAGATCAGAGTCCATCTCAGTGCCCACAAGCAGCCGATCGTCAATGATCCGCTCTACGGTGTACCTGATGAGACTTTCCGACAGATGGGATTGTGGGCATACCGCATCAGTTTTCCCGATCCCTTTACCGGTGAGATCATCACTGCCGAAGACTTCCCCAACCGGGATTACCGCATGTTTAAAAGCACAAAAAAATGACGGACATCAGATCCGTCATTTTTCATATCAGTATTTGTTCTGTAACTTATACAACAACGAAGAACTTGATCAGGAACAGAACTGCGATCACATAGGAGAGTACAGAGACTTCCCTGGCACTGCCGGAGAAGATCTTGATGATCGTATAGGAGATCATGGCAAGACCGATAGCATGTCCGATAGAACCGGAGATCGGCATAGCCAGCAGCATGATGAATACCGGTACGACCTGGTCAATATCATCAAAGTTGACATTGCGCAGACCCTGAAGCATCAGGATACCGACATAGATCAGTGCAGAAGAAGTAGCGGCAGCAGGAATAATCGCAGCCAGCGGCGCAATGAACATGCAGGCAAGGAAGACAAGACCTGTTGTCAGAGCGGTAAGACCTGTACGGCCGCCTGCCTCAACACCGGCAGCAGACTCGATAAATGTCGTAACTGTGGATGTACCTGTCAGAGCACCGGCAACTGTACCGACAGCGTCAGACAGCAGAGCTTCTTTCATCTGCGGCATATTGCCGTTTTCATCTGTCATACCGGCACGGGAAGCTGTACCTACCAGAGTACCGATCGTATCGAACATATCGATCATGCAGAATGTGATGATCAGCGTGATCGCTGTGAACCAGCCTATTTTTATGAAGCCGGCAAAGTTAAACTTGAACAGGGTCGTCGCAATCATATCACCGAACGGAGGCAGCCAGGAAGCTGTTGCCAGGCTGGCAAACGGATTCGTGTGGAAGAAGAGAGCCTGTCCTGCCCAGTAAACGATCGAAGCAACCAGCATACCGATCAGTACGGCAGCCTTATGGCCCTTCTTGGCAAGCAGAATGATCGTAAACAGACCGACGAACATGGTGACTACCGTCAGCAGCATGATGCCGTATTCAGCACCCATGCCTGTAGCAATCGTGCTCGGTGTAAGAGCACCGAAGAAGTCACGCATGACATAGAACGGTGTAGTATAGCCGTTGCCTTCTGCGTAGATACCAACGTTGGAGCCAAAGCCGATGTTCATCAGCATCAGTCCGATCGAAGGTGCAATACCAAGACGGACACCGAGCGGGATCGCGCTGACGATCTTCTCACGGATGTTCAGAACGCTCAGGCAGATGAAGACGATACCTTCAACAAGAATGATCACCAGAGCTGCCTGGAAGGCACTTGTATAATCTGTACCGGTAAGCGCCGCAATATTGCCTGCGACAACAGCGAAGAAGCTGTTCAGACCCATACCGGGAGCCATCGCAAACGGTTTGTTGGCCAGGAATGCCATACATACAGTACCGAT
>CADBMY010000133.1 GCA_902795905.1 uncultured Erysipelotrichaceae bacterium | reverse complement strand
TCCAGTCTGATCAGTCTTCTCGGAACAGGTATTCCGGATGCAGAGTGCAGGCATAAGAACAGATACCGGCAGATGATGGTAGAGCGGGACATGCGGCAGACATTCGTTAAGACGCTGCGGGAAGAGAAGCCTGTGTATATCTTTCTGGATCTGATCGATGAACGCTTTGATATCCTGAAGACAGGAAATGCGTATATTACCTGCAGTGATGCGTATGAAGGTATTCCTGAGGAAGATAGACCGGCAGGAGAAAGAATCTCTTTCTTCAGTCAGGAGCGTACAGATCTCTGGAAACAGGCATTTGACAGATTTGCGTCATATGCGGAGGATAACGCTGCCCGGATCATTGTCTTTGAGAACTATCTGTCGGAAACGGTCGGTGATCTGCAGCGTCAGAACGAGTTTGAGGGAATTACGGAAATCCGGCAGATAAACCATGTATTACAGGAGTATTATGAATATATCAGTGCCGGTTATCCGATGATCACGATGATCAGGAGTACGGATATGCCGGAATACTTCACGGATATTCATTATGAATACGGTGCTGTGCCGTCGCATCTGAATGAGATCGTGAATCGGAAACTTGCTGAGAAAGCAGAGGAAATTCTATGAATGAACATGTCAAAGTCTCTGTAGTCATACCGGTATACAATGTAGAAAAATATCTTCCTGCCTGTCTGGACAGTGTTCTTACACAGACATTGTCAGAGATCGAGATTATCTGTGTAGATGACTGTTCACCGGACAGATGTCCGCAGATCCTTGATGAATATGCCGAAAGGGAAGAGAGAGTTAAAGTCATTCATCTGCAGAAGAATTCCCAGCAGGCGTTTGCCAGAAACCGGGGCATGGAGATTGCCCGCGGAGAGTATCTGTACCTGCTGGATTCCGATGATATGATCAAGCCGGAAACACTGGCGGAATTATATGAAACAGCCCGGAAAGATGATCTGGACGGTATTTTCTTTGACTCGGAAGTGATCTTTGACTCTCCGGAGCTGAAAGAGAACTACGAGAATACCTATCAGCCCCGCCGGCATGGGAAATATGAGGATAAGGTCTGTGACGGTGAAGAACTGCTGCAGGCATTTATGACAAATGATGAGTGGACATGTTATATTCAGAGACAATTCTGGAATATGGCATATCTGAGGAAAGAGAATATCTGTTTCCCGGAAGGTCATGAACACGAGGATGAGACCTTTGCGTTTGAGGCTCTGATTGCGGCGAAACGTGTGCGGTATATTCCCGGAACGTATTTTATCCGCCGTTACCGCGAGAATTCCGTCATGACATCACCGGTCAAGCCGAAGAATTTCTACGGATATTTCAAGTGTTACGGTGAGATGATCAGATTTGTACGGGACAGAGGCATCAGCAGTCCGGCTGCCAAGTTCAATATCGCCAGAATGTATGAGCGGATGACAAAGTTCTATCCAATCCTGAGTGAGACGTATGATCTGGAACAGATGTTTACGGGAAAGGATCTGGACCTGTATCTGTTCTTTAAATATGCAATGGAGACACGGGGATACTATGATGTGATCAGCCCGCGTCTTGCCCAGGAACTGAAGACAAAGAAACATGTATATCTGTACGGTGCCGGGGCAATTGCCAGACAGGTACTGGGCAGGCTCAGAGATTACGGGATCGTACCGGAGCGCATCCTTGTCAGCAGTCACGAGAAGAATCCCGCCGAGCTGCAGGGCATACCGGTGATCACGATCGATGAGATCGATCAGGAAGATATCTATGTTGTCGTTTCCGTCACCAGGAAATTTGCGGATGAGATATTCGCTGTACTGGAAGAGAATCATATTCCGTACGCATACAGAAGAAAGTACCAGTTTGTTGAGTAGAACGAAATCATGAGCAGAACTGTGATCACATACGGTGTGTTCGATCAGTTTCATGAAGGACACCGCAGGTTGTTGGAAAGAGCCCGGGCACTGGGTGATGTTTTGATCGTTGGTGTAACGACAGAAGAATTCGCGCAGGAAAGAGGCAAGTATACGACAGCGGACAGTCTGGAAACACGCATGAAAAACGTGCGGGAAACAGGTCTGGCGGATCAGGTGATCATCGAATACGGCTATGGACAGAAAAAAGAAGACATCCTGAAATACCATGCGGATGTATTTGCGGCAGGTTCCGACTGGACCGGAAAGTTTGATGAACTCAGAGATCTCTGTGAAGTCGTCTATCTGGAAAGAACACCGGGAATCTCTTCTTCGGATATACGCAACCGTAAGTATCCGGAAGTAAAGCTCGGACTTGTCGGCAACGGCAGGATCGCTCCGCGGTTCATGCGTGAGGCAGCTTTCATTAACGGCTTAACGGTATCCGGTGTATATAATCCGCATACGGAAAGTGCAAAGAGATTTGCGAAGACCCATGATCTTTGTGCATATGCGAAGTACGAGGATATGCTGGAAGTGTGTGATGCGGTATATGTATGTACACCGCATGAGACGCATGGTGAATATGTCAGAAGGGCTCTGCAGGCAGGAAGACATGTGCTGTGTGAGAAACCGATGGTATTATCTGCAGCAGAAGGAAAAGAGCTGTATGACCTGGCAAAGGCACAGGATGTGATCCTGATGGAAGCCATGAAGACAGCGTATACACCCGCTTTCCGCAAATTGCTGGAAGTCGCATACAGCGGGGTGATCGGGGAGATCTATGATATCGACGCAGCGTTTACGAGATTGACAGATCCGGCACTGCGCGAGTGGAGAGGCCCCTACGGAGGCAGTTTTGCGGAAGTAGGCAGCTATGTACTGCTTCCGGTGATCAAGCTGTACGGAACCGAATTCGATGAGATCAGAAGTTGGTCTGTGCGCAATGAAGAAGGTAAAGACAGTTATACGAAGATGATCCTGCGGAAAGGGGACAGAACAGCCACAGTCAGAACCGGACTTGGGGTAAAGACCGAGGCTCAGCTGATCCTGTCCGGTACGAAAGGATATATTCTGGCCGAAGCACCATGGTGGAAATCCGGAAAGTTTGAAATACGCAGGGAAGACCCCGAAGACAGAACAGCATTTGTGATTCCTTACCACGGGGACGGCATGCGTTATGAGATCGGTGAGTTTATGAATATGATCGAGGGACATATAAGAGAAGAGAGTCTGTTTTCACCGGCAGAATCGATCTGTATGGCCATGATCATGGAAAGGTTCTTCAGCAGTCATGATTAATATATGGGCACACCGCGGATGTTCGTACAGATATCCCGAGAATACACTCTCTGCATTCAGAGAAGCTTTACAGTACGATATCACAGGTATGGAACTGGATATCCAACTGACAAAGGACAGAGAGATCGTTGTTATCCATGATGAAACGGTGGACAGGACAACGGATCATACCGGTCCGGTAAATTCTTTTACACTGGCGGAGCTGAAGACATTCCGGATCAGGGGTGATGAGAACGAGAGGATCCCGACGATGCGGGAGGTCTTTGAACTTGTTCAGGATGACTGTAAACGGTATGGAATAAAGATCAATATCGAACTGAAGAACAGTGAAATACGGTATGAAGGGATGGAAGAGATGATCCTGGCCATGGCGAAGGAATACGGTATGCAGGACCATGTGATCTATTCTTCGTTCAATCCGGAGTCATGCGCAATGCTGAAGAAGATGGATCCCTCTCTGCATGTCGGTGTTCTTGCCGGCAAGGTATCGGAATGTCTGCAGATCGCGGAGGACATCGGCGCCGATGCGTTACATCCGTATATCCACATGCTTGATCTGGGTGATCTCAGAAGCCGGACAGCTCTGCCGGTAAGAGCCTGGAATGTCAAAGAGTTTGAGCCTTTCTATCCCGATGAAGGAGAACTGGAGATCCAGGATACCGAAGCACTGGCCAAAGCAGGAGTCACTGATATCTTTACCAACGCACCGGAGGAATATGTGCCGAAAAGAGGGGCACCGTTTCATCCGGAAGAATACGAGATGTATGACAATACAGGGGCAGACGGGGCGACAGGTAAGCTGATTCCGGAGGAGAACTGCAGTATCAACAGAGAACCGGTAAAGCTGAAGACCGGCGACCGTCTTTTCTTTTTGAGCACAGAACTGCCGCAGATCTACTTCTACAGCGAAGACATACCGCAGGACTTGATCTACACATATACGTATGATACGGAGGGAAACTGGACATCCTATCAGGACAATTACCCGGCAGATACAAATGACTATACGGTGGAAAAGAGCGGATACTACCGCTTTCTGTATCATGGACATACAGGCAGAACATTGGCAGATCTGATCCGTTTTGAAAAACAGACAGATATACCGGAATGGCCGGAATACTTCCAAAAGGAATGCCGGGAAAGCGCAGGAACGGTCAAGTCACTGCGGCAGCCCGGGGATTCCGTATACCTGCTTCTGAGTGATACGCACTATGCGGCAGGCTGTGTATGGGATGAGAGTGTACTGAACATGAAGATGCTTGGCAGGGAGATCTTTCCCGATGGTGTGATCCATCTTGGCGATCTGACTGATGGGAACATGCCGAAGAAACAGACACAGAGATATGCCGGCAGAGTGCTCGGGAGACTGCAGAGTCTTGGCATACCGCTGTACATGTGCACAGGCAATCATGACAGGAATGCCTTCCGCGGCAATCCCGAGAAATATACTGCGGCAGAAGCAGCTTCGGTATATCTGCACAGATCAAAACAGTACTATTATCAGGATATTCATGAGAGAAAACTGCGGATGATCTTTCTGGATTCGTTTGATCCCGATGAGAAGGAACGCTATGGCTTCCCGGCGGCACAGGTCTGGTGGCTGTTCCGTACACTGCATAAGACACCGAAGAACTACCGTGTACTGGTCTTCAGCCATGTGACGGTAAATGCATCTCACCATGTCTGGAGTGAGACGATCCGCAATGAAGAAAAGATCACGAAGATCCTGCAGAGATATCAGAAGAAAACAGGCAGGATCCTGGCTCTGATCCATGGTCATAATCATGCCGAAGAGATCTACAGTACAGGGGATATTCCGGTCATCTCGCTTGGCTGTAATAAGCTGGAATACTTTACCGATCATAAACCGGAGACAGCTTTCACCACGCCGAGACAGCGTCATACCGTGACACAGGAACTGTTTGATATCCTGATCGTGCACCGTGAAAGCAATATCCTGGATCTTGTACGCTTCGGTGCCGGTGAAGACAGGAGGGTCGGAATATGATCATCCCTGATGAAAAGACGCTGAGAGGAATACAGCTGATCCAGCTGGAGATGTTAAAGGAAGTAGACAGGATATGCCGGGAGAATGATATCGAATATACGATCATTGCCGGAACGATGCTGGGGGCAGTGCGGCATGGCGGGTATATCCCCTGGGATGATGACGCTGATGTTGCAATGCTCAGGCCTGAGTATCTCCGCTTCCGTAAGATCTGTGAGACAGCCCTGGACCATGAACGCTTTACCTTCCAGGACCATGTCTGCACACCGGGATACCGCTGGGGATACGGAAAACTGCGGCGGAAGGGTACACAGTTTGTGCGTGAACATCAGGAACATATGCCCTACGAGCAGGGAATCTTCATTGATATCTTTCCCCTGGATAACGTACCGGAGCCGTACATTCTGCGTACATTAAAGAACTTTGAGTGTTTCTGTGTGCGGAAGATCCTCTGGTCCAAGGTCGGAAAGGTCGCCGACAGATCACCGCTGAAAAGAACAGTATACCGTCTGCTGGATAAGATCCCCGAAGAAAAGATCCTGCAGTATTATGAGGGAATGATCACAAGGGCAGCCAAAACATCATCAGGAATGGTCAGGATCCTGATGTTTCCCACCCCGAACAGAGAATATATGTATTACAAACGCTGGTATACTGAAAGAAAGGAGATCCGGTTTGAAGACGGGATCTTCTACGGACCGAAAGATGCGGACGGATATCTGTCCTTCAAGTTCGGAGATTATATGACTTTGCCTCCGGAGAAAGACAGAAAGAATCATCCCGTATCGGTATTACAGCTGACGGAGCCGAAATGAACGGACAGGAACTGAT
>CADBMY010000132.1 GCA_902795905.1 uncultured Erysipelotrichaceae bacterium | reverse complement strand
TTCCGTAACAACAGCGACTCTGTACGCTTCCAGATTCTCTTTTTCAGCTTCAGCGATGAACTTATCGGCATCTTCGGCAGCGACGACTACGGCCATACGCTCCTGGGATTCGGAGATCGCAAGCTCGGTACCGTCGAGACCTTCGTATTTCTTGCGGACATTGTCCAGTTCGATCTCAAGACCGTCAGCCAGTTCACCGATGGCAACACTGACACCGCCGGCACCGAAGTCGTTGCAGCGCTTGATCAGACGTGTTACTTCTCCGTTGCGGAACAGTCTCTGGATCTTTCTTTCCTCGGGAGCGTTACCTTTCTGTACTTCACTGGCCATCGTCTCGAGGGATTTCAGGTTATGTGTCTTGGATGATCCGGTAGCACCGCCGATACCGTCTCTGCCGGTACGTCCGCCCAGCAGGATGATCACATCGCCGGGTTCCGGTCTCTCACGGACAACGTTGTCTGCCTTGGCGGCACCGATAACAGCACCGCACTCCAGACGTTTGGCGATATAACCCTCATGGTATGCTTCGGCGACATGTCCCGTCGCAAGACCGATCTGGTTGCCGTAGGACGAGTATCCTGCGGCTGCTGTCTGGGCGATCTTACGCTGCGGAAGTTTGCCTTCGAGCGTATCTTTCAATGTAGCGCGGGGATCACCGCCGCCGGTATAACGCATTGCCTGGTGTACGAATACACGTCCTGACAGGGGATCACGGATACAGCCGCCGATACAGGTAGCTGCGCCGCCGAACGGTTCGATCTCGGTCGGGTGGTTATGCGTTTCGTTCTTGAACATCAGCAGCCAGTCTTCGTCTTTGCCGTCTACTTCTGCTGTTACGTGGATCGAACAGGCATTGATCTCTTCGGATTCATCCAGTTCCGGAAGCTCACCTCTGCGTTTCAGTGCCTTGGCACCGATCGTAGCGAGATCCATCAGTGTCTGCGGTCTCTTTGTGTCCTTACCGTAGACTTCATCACGCAGACTGAGATACCGGTCATAAGCACCGTTGATCTTCTCGTCGTTAACGGTAATGTTATCCAGATGCGTAGAGAAGGTCGTATGACGGCAGTGGTCAGACCAGTATGTATCAACGACACGGATCTCGGTGATCGTCGGATCACGCTTTTCTTCATCACGGAAGTATGCCTGCAGGAAGGCCAGATCATCCATGTCCATGGCAAGACCCAGATCTTCGAGCAGAGCTTTTCTGCCTGCTTCATCGAGGCTGATAAAGCCGTTTACGGTATCTACATGATCAGGCTGCGGATATTCTGCACGCAGTGTCTCCGGCAGTTCCAGAGAGGCTTCTCTTGTCTCTACGGGGTTGATCACGTAGTGCTTGATCGCAGCAACATCTTCTTCGCTGAGATCACCGTACAGGGCATAGATACGCGCAAAGGCTACCAGCGGACGTTCACCCTGGCTCAGCAGCTGAATACACTGGGCCGCAGAGTCGGCACGCTGATCAAACTGTCCCGGCTGTGCTTCCACCCCGAAGACAACATCGGCATCTTCCACCTGTGCTTCATCCGTAACGATATCCAGCTGAGGTTCCGAGAAGACTGTATGCTTAGCATATTCAAACAGTTCTTCATCGATGCCCTCAACATCATACCGGTTCAGGATCCTGACTTTCTTCAGGGAAGAGAGACCGAGAAACGATCTGCAGTCAGACAGAAGACTGCCTGCTTCCGGCGCAAATCCGGGTTTTTTTTCTGCAAATACTCGATATACCATATATTCTCCTATAGAGCTTTACTGCCGATATCCTTACGGCAGTAAGCATTCGCAAATGTGACTTTCTCCGTATTCTCATATGCTCTGGCAATTGCCTCTCTGAGGTCTTTGCCCATGCCGAGAACACCCAGAACTCTGCCGCCGTTAGTGACAAGTCTGCCATCCTTCCATGCGGCACCGGCATAGATCACACTGTCTTTGACAGAATCATCAACAGTGATCTCAAAGCCTTTCTGATACTTTCCGGGATACCCCTGGCTGGCCATGATCACACAGCAGGCAGCACCGTCGGAGAAACGCACATCTTCTGCGCGAAGGGTTCCGTCTGTCGTTTCCTTCATGACCGTGAACAGATCACTCTGCATCAGCGGCAGGACGACCTGTGTCTCGGGATCACCGAAACGGCAGTTGTATTCAATGACCTTCGGTCCGTCTTTGGTAAGCATCAGACTGAAGTACAGGCATCCCCGGAAGGGTCTGCCTTCCGCTTCCATCGCCCGGATCGTCGGCAGGAAGATCGTACGCATACTGATCTCTGCGATCTCCGGTGTGTAGAAGGGGTTCGGCGCAATCGTACCCATACCGCCGGTGTTCAGTCCCTGATCACCGTCCAGAGCACGTTTGTGATCCATTGAGGAGACCATCGGCACCAGTGTCTTACCGTCTGTAAAGGTCAGTACGGAGACTTCCGGTCCGGTCAGGAATTCCTCAATGACGATCGTCTTGCCGGCATCACCGAAGGAACGGTCAGCCATGATCGATCTTACGGCTTCTTCCGCTTCTGCCATCGTTTCGGCAATGATCACGCCCTTGCCAAGGGCGAGACCGTCAGCCTTGATGACGATCGGACATGTCTGCTCATGCAGGTAGGCAAGAGCTTTGTCCATGTCATCAAAGACAGCATAGTCGGCAGTAGGAATGTTGTATTTATGCATCAGATCCTTGGCAAAGGCCTTACTGGCTTCGATCAGGGCAGCTTTTTTGTCCGGACCAAAGCAGGGGATACCGGCCGCCGTCAGGGCATCAACAGCACCGAGAGCCAGCGGATCATCAGGCGTTACGACAGCATAGTCAATACTGTTCTCACAGGCAAATTTTACCTGTGCATCAATATCCGTGGCAGCGATGGATATACATTCCGCAAGATCAGACATACCGGCATTTCCCGGCAGTACATAGATCTTTGTGATCTCCGGATTCTCACTGAGTTTTTTGATGATCGCATGTTCGCGACCACCGCTGCCGATCACCATCAGCTTCATCGCCGTACCTCAGTGATGGAACAGACGCATGCCTGTAAAGGACATGACGATACCGTACTTGTCTGCTGTCTCAATGACATGATCATCACGGATGGAACCGCCGGGTTCGGCAATGTAGGCGACACCGGACTTGCGGGCACGCTCTACGTTGTCACCGAACGGGAAGAACGCATCGGAACCTACGGTCACACCGCTCTGGGTAGCGATCCATGCCTGACGCTCTTCTCTTGTCAGTACTTCCGGCTGATACTTGAAGACTTTCTGCCACTCACCATCTCTGAGTACATCATCATACTCATCGGAGATATAGACATCGATGGCATTGTCTCTGTCAGCTCTGCGGACATTGTCGAGGAAGGGCAGTGCGAGTACTTTCGGATTCTGTCTCAGATACCAGTTATCTGCTTTCTGACCGGCAAGTCTTGTGCAGTGGATACGGCTCTGCTGACCGGCACCGACACCGATTGCCTGTCCGTTCTTGACGTAGCATACACTGTTGGACTGTGTATATTTCAGTGTGATCAGGGAAACGATCATATCGATGGCTGCTTCATCTGTCAGTTCCTTATTCTTGGTAACGATGTTGGAGAGCAGTTCTCTGTTGATCTTGAAGTTGTTATGACCCTGTTCAAATGTAATACCGAAGACATCCTTGTATTCCTGCGGTGCACATTCGTAGTTCTCATCGATCTGTACGACGTTGTATTTGCCGCCTTTCTTGGATCTCAGGATCTCCAGAGCTTCTTCCGTATAGGACGGAGCGATGACACCGTCGGATACCTCTGCTTTCAGATAGGCTGCTGTAGCCGCATCGCAGGTATCGCTCAGGGCAGCCCAGTCACCGTAGGAGGACAGTCTGTCTGTACCTCTGGCACGGATATATGCGGAAGCGATCGGGGAGAGCTCGGCATCGGGCCTGACAAAGTAGATCTGTCTTTCAATATCTGTCAGTTCCTTGGCAACCGCGGCTCCGGCAGGGGAGACATGCTTGAAGCTTGCGGCACTGGGCAGTCCTGTCGCTTCCTTGAGTTCCTTGACCAGCTGCCAGGAATTCAGGGCATCCAGGAAGTTGATATATCCCGGTTTTCCGTTCAGTACGGTTACCGGCAGGTCACTGCCGTCACGCATGAAGATGCGGGAAGGCTTCTGGTTGGGATTACAGCCGTATTTCAGTTCCAGTTCGTTCATTGTTCAGTCCTCCTTGACATGTTTGTTTAAGATACGTTCTTCGTATTTGCCTGTTTCAATGTCGGTGAATCTGACATAGAGGGAGATCTTGTTGTCGGGATTGAGGTTCTCCCAGAGACAGGATGTAAACTCATCAATATTGCCTTCGATCGTGATCCGTTCCGGCTCGCCGACAAATGTCGGGATCGGGTTTCCATCCGTGACATAGGTATGCAGGAAGTGGCCAAGACCTGCTTTCTTCGGGAATTCAAAGGTCTCTCTGACACAGTCGCTGCCTTCAGGGTCTACTGACTTCAGGATCGACATCAGGTAATTGCCTTCCGGTGTGACCATACCGGAAATACGCGGTGTCCAGTTCGGTCCGTCCGGTTCAAACTCTCTTGTACGTAATGCTTCTTCAAAGCTCCTGCCTTCAGCGAGGAAATCTCTTACGGTGTCTGTCTGGTTGCCGTTGGTAACGATCAGACAGCCGTTATACGCTCTGACGGGGTGATAGATGATCAGACTGGGATCACTGACCAGTGAGGGATCAAAAGCCTCTGTACGGATACCATCCGGTTCTTCGGCGAAGATGCGGTTGCGGCTGTTGACACTGCGGCCCATGATGAAGTAACCAACAGCGTTTGTCTTTCCGTCTGCGCTTGTGCCGATCACGATACCGCGTCCGGGATAAGGGTTGTTCTTCAGTAATTCAGCGATAGAAGCTGTTGCATAGACGTTCATGTTTATTCTCCTTCCGAGATCTTTTTTGCGACGATCTCCGCAGCCATGGGCAGCAGGATCCACTCTGCTTCTTCCATGACTCTTCTCTGTAATACTTCCGGTGTATCTCCGTCTTTGACATCGACAGCTTTCTGCAGAATGATCTTTCCGCCGTCAGGGATCTCATTGACGTAGTGTACGGTAGCACCGGTCACCTTGACACCCTTGGCCAGTGCGGCTTCATGTACCTTGAGACCGTACATGCCCTTGCCGCAGAAGGAAGGAATCAAAGCAGGATGTACATTGATGATGCGTTCAGGCCACTGAGATGTAAAATCAGCACTCAGGATGCTGAGGAAACCGGCAAGGATGATAAAGTCGATCTGATATTCTTTCAGATAGGCCGAGATCTTTGCCTCAAAAGCTTCCTGCGAGCCTTCTTCCTTTCTGTAGGAATATACAGCAGGAATACCGGCACTGCGTGCTCTTTCCAGCGCATAGGCATTCGGATTGGAGGCGATCACAACACAGATCTCACCATGCGGGATCCTGCCGGCATTCTGTGCATCGATCAGGGCCTGCAGGTTGGTGCCTCCGCCCGATACCAGCACGGCTATACGCGCTGTCATAACAGGATCTTCTCTTCCCCGCGGATGATCTCACCGATCGTATAGGCTTCAATACCGCATGCCTGCAGGGTCTGAAGAGCTGCCTCGGCAGTCTCACGGGATACCGTCATGACCATGCCTACACCCATGTTGAAGGTATTATACATATCTCTTTCGGGGATATCTCCGCGCTTCATGATCAGTTCAAAGATTGGCAGAACTCTGATCTTTGTCTTGTCTATCTTTGCACAGAAGCCTTCCGGGATCGCCCGCGGTACATTCTCATAGAAACCGCCGCCGGTAATATGGCTGATACCGTGTACTTCTGCGTGTTTCAGTACTTCCAGGACCGGCTTGACATAGATCTTTGTCGGTGCCAGCAGTGCTTCTCCAAGCGTCGTGCCAAGTTCTTCAACATATTCATTGAGATCTGTATGCTCAACATCAAAGACCTTGCGCACCAGTGAGAAGCCATTGGAATGTACACCGGTGGAGGGCAGGGCGATCAGTACATCTCCCTCCGTGACGGAGGCACTGTCAAGGATATCCTTCTTGTCGATCACACCTACGGCAAAACCGGCAACATCGTAGTCATCTGCGGTCATTACACCGGGATGTTCGGCTGTTTCACCGCCGATCAGGGCACATCCGCTCTGGACGCATCCTTCTGCCACACCGGCAACGATATCCGCTACTTTCTGCGGGTCATTCTTGCCGATGGCGATATAATCCAAAAAGAAAAGGGGTTTTGCGCCGCAGCAAATAATGTCATTGACACACATTGCCACGCAGTCTACCCCTATCGTATTATGCTTGTTCAGTAACTGAGCGATACGCAGTTTGGTGCCTACACCATCGGTGCCGGAGACAAACACCGGTTCTTCCATGCCGGAAAGATCCGGTGCAAACAGTCCCCCGAAGCCGCCGAGATCAGAGATGACTCCCGGGATAAATGTTCTCTGTACGTGTTTCTTCATTAAGCGTACGCCTTCGTAACCGGCTTCGATATCGACACCGGCTGCAGCGTATGATGCAGAATGGGATTTTGTCATCATCTATTCCTTTCCTGTCCAGCAATAGGTACAGATCTGATCACGGTCAAGACCGATTGCTTCCAGCAGATCATCAAGATTCTGATAACCCAGAGAAGCAAAACCGAGCTCACTGGCGATCTTATGCACGAGACACTGACCTCTTTCGGTATGTGAATCGGCATACTCTTCGATGTGTTTTTGTCCTTCGTCTCCCTCCAGTTCCTGGATCGTTCTTCTGGCGATCAGGTCCATCTCGGAGTTGTTACGGGCAAAGTTGAGGAATTTACAGTTGTACATGATCGGCGGACATGCCGAACGCATATGTACTTCGGAAGCTCCCGATTCATACAGGAATTCGACAGTTTCCCGAAGCTGTGTGCCTCTGACGATCGAGTCATCGACAAACAGCAGTTTCTTGTTTTCGATCAGTTCCGATACAGGAATCTGTTTCATCTTGGCTACCTGGTCGCGTACTTCCTGGTTGTTGGGCATGAAGGAACGCGGCCATGTCGGCGTATATTTGATGAACGGTCTTGCAAAAGGAACATGCGAAGCATTCGCAAAACCAATGGCATGGGGAACACCTGAATCCGGGACACCGGCAACGTAGTCGACCTGCGGCATCGTGCCTTCTTCCATCTCTCTTCTGGCCATCCTCTCGCCGTTGCGGTAGCGCATCAGCTCGACATTGACCCCTTCGTAATTGGAGTTGGGATACCCGTAATAGGACCACAGGAAAGCACAGATCTTCATCTGTCCGCGTCGCGGAGAGAGCACCTGAAAACCATCTGCCGTGAGTTTAACGATCTCACCGGGTCCCAATTCATAGAAATCCTTGTATCCGAGTTTCTGATAAGCAAAAGACTCAAAAGATACACAGTATCCTTCACTATCTTTGCCAACCAGTGCCGGCAGTCTTCCGTCCTTGTCACGGGAAACGATCAGTTCATCATTTTCGGTCATGATCATGATCATCATCGAACCGATGATCTTTTCCTGGACACTGAGGATACCGCTGACGATATCATCTTCTTTATTTATTATAGCAGCAGTAAGCTCGGTCATGTTTATCGAGCCGTTGCTTTTGGCCATGAACTGCTGCCCCTGAGATGAAAAATGCTCACTGATAAGCTCATCGACATTACTGATGAGACCTACCGTGGTGATCGCATACAGGCCGAGGTGTGATCTTACCAGCAAAGGCTGGGGATCAGCATCGCTGATGCAGCCGATCCCGATATTGCCTTTGAAGTCTTTCAGATCATTCTCAAACTTGGTGCGGAAAGGTGAATTGTTAATATGATGGATCTGTCTGTGAAATCCGGTTTCCCGGTCATGGAAGGCAAGTCCTGCCTGTCTGGTGCCGAGATGAGAATGATAGTCCACACCGAAGAATGTATCTAAAACAACATCCCGGTGTGAAACTGCACCGAAAAATCCACCCATAGATTACTTGAAGAACAGTTCGGACAGAGTCATCGGCTGGATGTATTCTCCGTCCTTGTAGACACGCATGTTTCCGGAAGCAATCTCGTCGATCAGCATGACTTCACCGTTAGCGTCATAGCCGTATTCGAACTTGATGTCGTAGAGTTCCATACCGCGGGCTGCCATCTCATCGGCAACGATCTTCGTGATCTGCTTTGTCATCTCTTCGATCTTGTCATACTGCTCAGGTGTCATGACACCGAGTACTTCCAGACCTTCCTTGGTGACCAGGGGATCGCCCTTGGCATCATTCTTGAATGTCATTTCAACATAGGAAGGCAGTTTCTGTCCTTCTTCGCAGTATTCACCATAGCGTCTGAAGAAGCTTCCGACAGCTCTGTCACGGCAGATCACTTCCAGGCCCTTGCCGAATACCTTGGCAGGGAGAACTTCCATGGTGGTATCCTCGAGATTTGCAGAAACGAAGTGAGTACGAATGCCCGCCGCGTTGATCTTCTCGAAGAAGTAGATCGACATACGCAGGTTAACATCACCGACGCCTTCGATAGTCAGACCGACTTCGTTCATTCCCGGATCAAAGACACCGTCCTTACCGGTAACATCGTCTTTGAACTTCAGCAGGTAATGACCGTTGTCCAATTCATAAACATTCTTTGTCTTTCCAGTGTAAACTAATTTCATTTGTACTCTCCTTCTCTTACTTATATCTCTCGCGGATCTCACGATCTGCGCTGAGAACTGCCTGACGGCCTGCTTCTCTTGTCTCGGCAAGCTTCTTTGCGAGTTCTTCCTCATAGACGGACATGATCTCTACAGCCAGGATCGCCGCATTCTTGGCACCGTCGATCGCCACCGTAGCAACCGGGATGCCGCTCGGCATCATGACTGTGGACAGCAGAGCGTCCGTACCGTCGGAACCGGAAGAACGGCAGGGGATGCCGATGACCGGTAATGTTGTATTGGCGGCGAGGGCTCCGGCCAGGTGTGCTGCCATGCCTGCGGCCGCGATCAGAACAGAAAAACCGCTCTCTCTGGCCGTTTCAGCGAACTCTTTCGCCTCCTGCGGACATCGATGAGCGGATAAAACGCGTACTTCAAACGGCACCCCGTAGTCCTTTAAGATACCGATTGCTTTTTCGACTGTAGGAAGATCACTGGTGCTTCCCATCACGATGCCAACCTTTTTCATAAACTTCCTCCTGAAAACGCTTCAAAATTAAGTATGCCCAGGCGGTCGGCCTATCCACATACGGTTCCCTGTGGTTATTCCACTTCCGCCAGTTGCCGTACGTATGATGATACGCTGACATTTTACAAGAGGTATACCATCAAGTCAATCAATGTTTCCTAATGATTCTTTGATTTGTTATAAAATTCCGGAACAGCGGAAATACGCAACAGTGACAATGGATGTCCGTGTATTATATCTTTATTTTATTATTCTGACTTATATAAAGCTGTGTTATGATGCGGGAGATGAAGACCGTACTGTATTTGTTCGTGATTTTGTTTCTGCTGTATCTGCTGATGATCATGCCCGGTATGCGCAGGCATCCTTTTCGTCAGGCTTTTGCCGGCAGGATGATCGCCCACAGAGGTCTTTACGACAACCTGAGCGAAGCGCCTGAGAATTCACTGCGGGCATTTGCACTGGCGGTGCAGCAGGGCTTTGGCATTGAACTGGATGTACAGCTGACAAAAGACGGAATGGCTGTCGTCTTTCATGATGACGATTGTCAGCGGGTGCTGCGGGATGCGGAAGGGAAACCGGTACCCGGACGTATCGCAGACTATACGTATGAAGAACTGCAGGGATGTCATCTGCTGGACAGTAAAGAGCGGGTGCCGCTGTTTGCGGATGTTCTGCACCTGATCGGCGGCAGCGTACCGCTGATCACCGAGATCAAGGCACCGGCAGGCCTGCCGTATGCGGAAACCTGTGCAGAGGCATACAGGCTGCTTTCGGCAACATCCGGAATATACTGCGTGGAATCATTCAATCCGCTGGCTGTGTACTGGTTCCGTAAGCACCACCCGGAGGTCATGCGCGGACAGCTTTCCTCGGCTTTCTGGCGGGAAGATCCGACGCAGAGAAAACCGCTGTACTTTGCGCTTTCCTGGCTTCTGTTCAACTTCCTGACAAGACCGGATTTTGTGGCTTATGACTGCAGATACAGGCATGATCCTTCGCGGGTGATCTGCCGCCGTCTGTTCCGGAATACCGCAGTTGCCTATACCGTCAAGAGCCCGGAAGAGCAGAAAAAAGTTTGCCGGGATTTTGATGTCCTCATCTTTGACTCGTATCATCCGAAGGGTACGTATTTTCGCCCGTAAAAAGTTTCGGAAATTTTCCCGGGGAAATAAAAAAGCCTTTTTCCACACAGGGAAAGGGCTTTTAAAACGGAAATGGTTGGATTTCAAATCATTTCCCGGACATGTGAAAAAATAAGCGAATTTTGCCTGTTGACTGCAGGGAAATCTGTCGTATTATAGTCTTGCACGACCAAAAGGTTGAACTTCCAACTATTGGCAAAAACAGTGTCATCAGAGAGAGAAAAGGAACGAAAAAAATGGCTGCCAACAGAAATTATTTAACAAATATTTCCGTACTGTACCGCAACACGCAGAAGTTTTTCGACAAAGTGCTTTCCCGGTACGATATCGGTTCCGGACAGCTTCTCTCTCTTTTCTTTATCAATGAACATGAAGGCATAACGATGCAGGAACTTGCCCAGAGCGGCGAAGTTGACAAGGGCACCGTGACCAAGAGCATACAGCGTCTGATCGAGCAGGGATATGTACAGGCACGTACGGATGAGAATGACCGCCGTATTAAGCGTCTGTATACGACCGAGAAGGTCGCAGAGGTGATGAAGACACTGTATGAGTGCCGCAAGGAGCTGCGCAGCAAGCTTGCGACCGGGGTGGACTTTGATACGTTTGAGAGTCTGCTGGACGGGGTTACGGAGAACTCGAGAGTCTATAACGAACCGGAAGAGACATACCCGATGATCCGGATCGGCGGCATGCAGAAGATGACGCTTCTGGATTACCCGGGCAAGGTGGCGGCGGTGATCTTCACATCGGGATGCAGCTTCAAGTGTCCGTACTGCCATAACCGTGATCTCGTGTTTGTTCCGGAGAATTATGAGTTCTTCAAGCCGGAAGAGATCTTCTCATATCTGCAGAAGCGCAAGGGGATCCTGGACGGGGTAGCCATTACCGGCGGGGAGCCGCTGATCCAGGAGAATCTTGAAGAGTTTATCTCGGAGATCAAGAAACTGGGTTATCCGGTCAAGCTGGATACCAACGGGTATCATCCCGAGCGGCTGAAGGCACTGTGCGAGTCGGGAATGATCGACTACGTGGCAATGGATATCAAGAATACACCGTCGAAGTATGCGTCAACGGTCGGCACCAACAGCGAAGTATTCCGCATTGATAACATTAAGGAATCGGTGGCCTTCCTGATGGCATCCGGTATTGAATATGAATTCCGTACGACCGTGGTCAGGGAACTGCACGATGAAGAGGATATCGCAGATATCGCAAGGTGGATCAGAGGGGCAAGACACTTCTACCTGCAGCAGTATTCGGACAGTGACAACGTCATTCAGAAAGGTTTCCATGCCTACAGTGCGGATGAGATGAGGAAATTGTGTAAAATAGCGCAGGAGTTCGTTCCTGCAGCAGAAATAAGGGGAGTTAAAGAGGGATAGAAATATGTACAGAGTAGTTAAGAGAGATGGTAAGATCACCGAGTTTGACGTCAATAAGATCGTCAATGCAATCAGAAAGGCATTTGATGCCTGTGAACGTCATTACGATCAGAGCGTGCTGGAACTGATCGCCCTGCGGGTAACGAGTGATTTCGAACCGAAGATCAAGGAAGAACTTATCGGCGTCGAAGATATTCAGGACTCCGTGGAAAAGGTTCTGAGTGAAGCGGGATATTCCGATGTTGCCAAGGCCTACATCCTGTACCGCAGACAGCGTGAGAATGTACGTAACATCAAGGCGACAACACTGGATTATCAGAAACTCGTTGATGATTATCTGGATGCGCTGGACTGGAGAGTAAAAGAAAACAGTACCGTAACGTATTCCGTAGGCGGTCTGATCCTGTCCAACTCAGGAGCCATCACTGCTAACTACTGGCTGAGCAAGGTATACGATGATGAGATCAGCAATGCCCACAGGAATGCGGATATTCATATCCACGATCTGAGCATGTTAACGGGTTACTGTGCAGGCTGGAGCCTGAAACAGCTGATTCAGGAAGGTCTCGGCGGTGTTCCCGGCAAGATCACAAGTGCTCCTGCGAAGCATCTGAGCACACTGTGCAACCAGATGGTCAACTTCCTCGGCATTATGCAGAATGAATGGGCAGGTGCTCAGGCATTCTCCAGTTTCGATACTTATCTGGCACCGTTTGTCAAAGCGGATCATTTATCCTACGAAGAAGTAAAACAGGATATTCAGTCGTTTATCTACGGCGTAAATACACCGAGCAGGTGGGGTACACAGGCTCCCTTTACCAACGTTACTCTGGACTGGACGGTTCCCAATGATCTGGCTGAGCTTCCGGCGATCGTCGGCGGCAAGGAGATGGACTTCAAGTATAAAGACTGCAAGCCTGAGATGGATATGATCAACAAGGCTTTCATCGAGATCATGATCGAGGGTGATGCCAACGGCAGAGGCTTCCAGTATCCTATCCCTACATACTCCATTACCAGGGACTTTGACTGGTCCGATACCGAGAATAACCGTCTGCTGTTTGAAATGACAGCCAAGTACGGTACTCCGTATTTCTCCAACTATGTCAACAGCGATATGGAACCGAGTGATGTCCGTTCCATGTGCTGCCGTCTGCGTCTGGATCTGCGTGAGCTGAGAAAGAAGTCCGGCGGTTTCTTCGGCAGCGGCGAGAGCACCGGTTCAGTCGGTGTTGTCACCATCAACATGCCGAGAATTGCCTACCTGGCAGAAACACCGGAAGAATTCTACAAACGTCTGGATAAGATCATGGATCTGTCTGCGCGTTCTCTGAAGATCAAGAGAGATGTCATCACCAAACTGCTGGATTCAGGTCTCTATCCGTATACCAAGCGTTATCTTGGCACCTTCAATAACCACTTCAGTACGATCGGTCTTGTCGGTATGAATGAAGTAGGACTGAACGCACGCTGGCTGCGTCAGGATCTGACTCACAAGGCTACGCAGGATTTCACCGTTGAAGTTCTGAATCACATGCGTGAGAGATTATCGGATTATCAGGAAATGTACGGAGATCTCTACAATCTGGAAGCGACGCCGGCAGAGAGCACAAGCTACCGTCTGGCTAAGCATGATACTGAGAAATATCCGGATATCATCACTGCCAACATGTCCGGTACACCGTACTATACGAATTCCAGCCATCTGCCGGTAGGATATACCGACGACATCTTCAGTGCTCTGGATATTGAAGACCAGTTCCAGACTCTCTATACTTCCGGTACTGTATTCCATGCCTTCCTGGGTGAGAGATTAAGTGACTGGAAATCTGCATCCATGCTGGTGCGCAAGATTGCGGAGAATTATAAGCTTCCGTATTATACGATGAGTCCTACGTATTCCGTATGTGCTGATGATGGATATATCGTCGGCGAAGTCTGGAAGTGTCCGAAGTGCGGCAAGGAGACCGAAGTATACTCCAGAATTACCGGTTACTATCGGCCGGTAAAGAACTGGAATGCCGGTAAGTCTCAGGAATTCAAGGATCGTCGTACCTATGTAGTCGAAGAGATGTCCACGGAAACAAAAAAAGCAAATTCGTCAGCGAAAAAACCGCTTAATGTTGGACGTGAGGAAAACGCCGGACAGCAAACGATCAGATTAGAACCTCAGACGACTGTTGAAGAGGAACCGAAAGCCTATGAAGTAAAGGGTTTATCGGATACAATTCCGACAATATATGTCAAAGATCACTGTCCCAAGTGCAAAGGCGCAGAACAGCGTTTCAAGATCGCAAACATCAAGTTTGAAACAGTAAACTGTTCGGAAAACATGGATATTGCCCGGAAACTCGGCATTACGCAGACGCCGACCATCATCGATCCCAACGGAACGAGATATGTCGGTGATACAGCGGCAGCGGATTGGATCAAGGCGCATAAATCGCTTAACTGATTGAACAGATGGAACCATGCATATCACGCATGGTTCTCTTATCCATAGAAGGAGAACAGACATGTTTGATATGATCATCGTCGGCGGCGGACCGGCAGGTCTTACCGCTGCCGTATACGGGAGAAGAAACGGAAGAAGCGTCCTGGTCATTGAAAAGAGCGTCTTTGGCGGTCAGATCGTCAATACGCCGAAAGTAGAGAATATCCCCGGTTTCGCATCCATCAGCGGAGATACCTTCGCGGATCAGCTGCTGGATCAGGCAATCGGGCAGGGCGCGGAAGTTACTTTGGAAAATGTGATCGGCGTAGATAAAAAAGACAAAGTCTTCCTTGTCCGAACAGAAGAGGGAAGTGTGTATGAAGGAAGAAGCCTCGTTCTTGCGTCGGGCACCACGCACAGAACACTGGGACTGCCGGGAGAAGAGGATCTGATCGGTAACGGTGTTCACTTCTGTGCAGTATGTGACGGAGACCTTTACCGTGATAAGAATGTGGTGGTGATCGGCGGCGGCAATTCCGCTTTCGTGGAAGCCAATACACTGGTCAATATTGCCGGAAAACTGACCATCCTGCAGGATCTGCCGGTATTTACTGCAGACGCAAAATCACAGGAGGCATTATTTGCCAATCATAATGTGGAAACCCATCTTTCAGCCAAAGTTACAGGCTACGTTACTGAAGAAGGAAAACTGAAAGGTGTAACATATAGTGAAAACGGTCAGGAGAAGAAGACAGACTGTGATGCTGTATTCCTCGCGGTAGGCCTGATCCCGAATAATCAAGCCTTTGCTCATCTGGCCGAGCTGGACAGTCAGGGATACTTTGACGCTGATGAAAGAGGAATTACACATACAGAAGGAGTATTCGTGGCGGGTGACTGCAGGAAAAAGACACTGAGGCAAGTCGCAACGGCTTGTTCTGACGGGGCTAACGCTGCGATCAGCGCAAATATATATCTTTCCAAGTGATTCATACAGGAAATCTTATCAAACATTATCTCAGTACAATAAACCATGACGAATTCATATGCGCATACGTCAGATATCATCAAATGCGTAAATGAACGCAGAAATATGAACGAAGAAAAGGGGAACAGAATATGATAGTTATTAAAAGAAGCGGCGAAGAAGTTGTATTTGATTCTTCAAAGATCGAGAATGCGGTAAGAAAGGCCAACAATGCAACGACCGAGACAGAGCAGATGGACGAGATGACACTGCGCAGGATCACGGATACCGTTGTTAAACAGTGCATGGAATATAACCGTGCCGTATCCGTGGAAGAGATCCAGGATATGGTAGAAACAGCGATCATGGCAGAGCGTGCTTTCCAGGTTGCGCATAACTACATCACATACCGTTATGAAAGAGCTATGGTCAGAAAGGCCAATACAACAGATAAGCAGATCCTGAGCCTGATCGGCAGATACAACGAAGAGGCCAAACAGGAAAACTCCAACAAGAACCCGACGGTCAACAGCACCCAGCGTGACTACATGGCCGGTGAAGTATCCAAGGATATCACCAGAAGATTCCTGCTTCCCCCGGATATCGTTGACGCACACGAGAAGGGCATTATCCACTTCCACGATGCCGACTACTTCGCACAGCCGATGTACAACTGCTGTCTGGTAAACTTGGAAGACATGCTGCAGAACGGCACTGTCATCAGTGAAACAATGATCGAGAAACCGCACAGTTTTGCGACGGCATGCAATATTGCCACACAGATCATTGCCCAGGTTGCCTCCAACCAGTACGGCGGCCAGACGATCACCCTTTCTCATCTGGCACCGTTTGTTGAGGTAAGCCGTCAGAAGCACCGTAAGAATGTTACGGAAGAACTGTCTGCAGCCGGTGTCGAGCTGGACAACGAGAAGATCAACAAGATCGCTGAAGAGCGTGTGCGCAAGGAGATCAAGACCGGTGTACAGACGATCCAGTATCAGATCATTACACTGATGACCACCAACGGTCAGGCACCGTTTGTTACTGTATACATGTATCTGGATGAAGTACCGGAAGGTCAGACAAGAGATGACCTGGCTCTGGTCATTGAAGAGACACTGAAGCAGAGAATTCAGGGTGTCAAGAATGAGAAGGGTGTCTATATCACACCGGCATTCCCGAAACTGATCTATGTTCTGGATGAAGATAACATTCATGAAGACAGCAAGTACTATGAACTGACAAAGCTGGCAGCTGCCTGCACAGCCAAGAGAATGGTACCTGATTATATCTCTGCCAAGGTCATGCGTGAGCTCAAGGGCGATGTCTACGGCTGTATGGGATGCCGTTCCTTCCTGACTCCCGACAGATTCACCGATACAGGTACATTCGGCAACCCCGAACATGCCGGCAACTATCAGCCCGGTGTGCATAAGTACTACGGAAGATTCAACCAGGGTGTTGTCACAATCAACCTGGTCGATGTAGCCTGCTCCAGTGACGGCGACATGGAGAAGTTCTGGCAGATCCTGCACGAAGGACTGGATCTCTGCCACAGAGCTCTGCGTATCCGTCATGAACACCTGCTCGGCACACCGAGTGATGTCGCTCCGATCCTCTGGCAGAATGGTGCGATTGCCCGTCTTGCCAAGGGTGAAGTCATCGACAAACTGCTCTACAGCGGCTATTCCACGATCTCTCTCGGATATGCAGGTCTGGCCGAATGTGTATACAGAATGATGGGTGTCAGCCATACTTCCGAAGAAGGCAAGAAGTTCGGTCTTGCGGTCATGCAGGCACTGAATGACGCATGCACAACATGGAAGAAAGCAGAGAACATCGACTACTCCGTATACGGAACACCGATCGAGTCCACAACATACAAGTTTGCAAAGTGTCTGCAGGAGAGATTCGGCATCATTGAGCATGTCACAGACAGGAACTACATTACAAACTCCTATCACATTCATGTCTCCGAAGAGATCAACGCCTTTGATAAGCTGACCAAGGAAGCACAGTTCCAGCAGCTCTCTCCGGGCGGAGCCATCTCCTACGTTGAAGTGCCGAACATGCAGAACAATATCCAGGCAGTACTGGCACTGATGAAGCATATCTATAAGACAATTATGTATGCTGAGCTGAATACAAAGAGTGACTACTGCCAGGTGTGCGGTTATGACGGCGAGATCCAGATCGTTGAAGATAACAACGGCAAGCTGATCTGGAAGTGCCCGAACTGCGGCAATACCGATCAGGATAAGATGAATGTCGCAAGACGTACATGCGGTTACATCGGTACTCAGTTCTGGAACCAGGGCAGAACCCAGGAGATCAAGGAAAGAGTACTGCATCTCTAAGATTGAGATAAGACAGATACGAAAATACGTAAGGCCGGTAAGATTGCCGGCCTTTCATATTGGAATGATTGACA
>CADBMY010000131.1 GCA_902795905.1 uncultured Erysipelotrichaceae bacterium | reverse complement strand
GGAGATCACTCTCCGGAAATAAAAAATGGTGCGCCAGACAAGACTTGAACTTGCACGGATCTCTCCATACGCCCCTCAAGCGTACGTGTCTGCCATTCCACCACTGGCGCATCGGCTAAGTTATTATATCACTCATATTCATTTCGTCAAAAGGGATTTGTTATAATTTGTGTATGTTAAGGAAAATAATCGTTCTTTTTCTTTGTTTTGCGCTGTTTGGATGCACGGAACAGAGAGAACCGGAGCGAAAACTGAAGAAAGCAGATCTGCCGGAACTGTACAGTGAGTATGTCTATATCTATGACTATGTCAACGATCAGGTCCTGTATGACTGTAAGGCAGAAGAGAGAATGTATCCTGCCAGTATGACAAAGATGATGACAGCGATCGTCGCCATTGAGTCCGTACGGGATCTGGAGGATACGTTTACCTTTACCCCCGAAGTGCTGGAAGGTCTGGAGGAAGCCCATGCCAACCGGGCAGGCTTTGCGCCGGGTGATGCGCCGACGATCTACGATCTGATCTGCGGGGATCTGCTGTCGAGCGGGGCAGACTGTTCACGGGGTCTGGCATGGTATATCAGCGGCAGTGAAGAAGCCTACGTCGACCGGATGAACCGGAAAGCCGAAGAACTCGGCATGACCGGCACTCACTTTGTGAATACAAGCGGACTCTTTGACCCTGATCACTATACGACTTGTAAGGATATGGGCATCCTTCTGGAATACTGCCTGCAGAATGAGACATTCACGGAGATCATCACGACCCTGAATCATCTCTCGATTCCCGTAGATGCCTATCCCCGGGGACTGGGCATGACGAATCTTGTGATGATCTATATCAACCAGGATCCGCCGAAGATGAAGTATAACTTTACAATTCCCGGTTTTATCAGCGGAAAGGCAGGCTATACCGAGACATCGCGGTTTACCCTTGCTTCCTACGGAGCCATGAACGGCATGCATGTGCTGGTGATCACCGGCGGTGCCTTTGTCGAAGAGGGATATCCGGCCAACATGGCGGATGCGGAAAAGCTCTATCCGTGGGTCTTCTCCCGCTATCAGCGGAAAGTACCTGTACATGCCGGAGATCTGTATACGATCGAAAGAGTGCGCTGGTGTGAAGGCGGGAGTCTCAAGGTCAGAGCGGATAACGATCTGGTCGGGGATATTGCCGGTATGACCCAGGTCACGGTTCTTCCGGATGTCATCAACGGATCTGTACAGGCAGGAGACAAGCTCGGAGAGATCGAGATCTATGCCTACGAAGAACTTGTCGGTACCGTCGATCTTGTCTGTACAGAGACAAGGAAGATCACAGCGAAGGGGATACTGCTTACCCTGGGGTATGAACTGTCACACGCATATCTCTGGGTGGTCGGTGCCGTACTGTTGATGATCGTCGTGCTGATGGTGCTGCTGATCTGGAAACCGCGGCGGCGTCTGCGTTTATACATACACAGGCATCAATAATCTATTTGTCTAAATGTAAGTCTGTAATATAATAGAGAACGTTCCGGGGGTGGAGAAAATGGACTATCAGAAGATTATTAACATAGCGGTTATTGCCCATGTCGATGCCGGCAAATCCACACTGGTGGATGCTTTCCTCAAGCAGAGCCATGTGTTTAAGGATAACGAAAAAGTCGTTGACTGTGTCATGGACAGCAATGATCTGGAGAGAGAAAGAGGAATTACGATCTACTCCAAGAACTGTTCCGTAACATACAAGGACTATAAGATCAATATCGTGGATACACCCGGGCACGCGGATTTCTCCTCGGAAGTAGAACGTATTATCAGAACGGTAGATACGGTCATCCTGCTGGTGGATTCTGCGGAAGGTCCGATGCCCCAGACACGTTTTGTGCTGCAGAAATCACTGGAGATCGGTCTTCGGCCTATTCTCGTGATCAATAAGATGGATAAGCCGGATGCCCGTGCCGATGAAGTGATCGACGAGGTATATGAACTGTTCCTGGATCTGAACGCAACAGATGATCAGCTGGACTTCCCGATCCTCTACGGTATCGCAAGACAGGGTATCGTACGGTATGATCCCAATGATACCAACGAAGATATTATTCCGCTGTTTGAAACGATCCTCTCACATGCGCAGGCATATCCGAATCTGATGGATGAACCCGTACAGATGCAGATCAGTGCCCTGGCATATGATGACTATATCGGACGTCTCGGTATCGGCCGTATATACAAGGGTGTTCTTCATGATGCGTCTGTATACACGGTATGTGATGCCAACGGCAAGAATGTCAGAGGCAAGACCGGTCAGATCTTTGTCTATAAGGGTCTGAGCCGTATTGCGGTCAAGGAAGCCCAGTGCGGTGAGATATGCATGATCTCCGGTATTCCCGATATCTCGATCGGTGATACGCTGTCACCGGACGGTGAGCCCGATCCGATGCCGATGATCAAAATCGAAGAGCCTACGCTGTCGATGAACTTCATGGTCAATGATTCACCGTTTGCGGGTCAGGTCGGTAAGTTTGTGACATCCCGAAACATCCGTGAAAGACTGGAGAAGGAACTGGAAGTCAATGTCGGTCTGCGTGTTGAAGAGACAGGTTCTACGGATACCTTCAAGGTCTCCGGCAGAGGTGAACTGCATCTGTCCATCCTGCTGGAAAACATGCGCAGAGAAGGCTATGAAGTCGCTGTATCAAGACCGGAAGTCATCCTGAAGAAGATCAATGGTGTGACCCAGGAGCCTGTGGAAGAGGTCGTCTGCGATGTGCCGGATGAGTATGCCGGTACGGTCATTGCGGCTCTGAATATCCGAAAAGGCATGTTACAGGATATGTCCGAAGAAGGCAGTTATACAAGGATCACCTATCTCTGTCCGACCAGAGGTCTGATCGGTTACCGTACGGAGTTTATCAACACGACCAGAGGTGAAGGCACAATGGTCAGACGTCTTGCCGGTTATGAGCCGTATAAAGGTGAGATCCCGCAGAGACAGAACGGTGCTCTGATCTCCACGGAGACAGGCGGAGCGATGACCTATGCGCTGTGGAATATCCAGGAAAGAGGAAGTCTCTTTATCGGTGCCCAGACCCCTGTCTATGAGGGCATGATCATCGGTATGGCATCCAAAAACAAGGATATGACCGTTAATCCGATTAAAAACAAGAAGATGACAGCAGTCAGATCGACCGGCAACGATGAAGCCATGAAGCTTGTACCGCCGCGTATTCTGACTCTTGAGGAAGCCATCGAGTTCATCAATGACGATGAACTGGTAGAGATCACACCGACGGATATCCGTGTCAGAAAGAAGCACCTGACAGCTCTTGACCGCCGCAGAGCAGCCAGAGAAGCAGGTAAGGCAGATGAGGAAGAAGAGGATTAACCTCTTCTTTTTCTTGATGACAGACTGTGTGAATACTATGATAAAAGCAGAAAGAGAGGCAGTGTATTATGGCCGCTGTAACAGCTGAAAAAGCACGTGAAATCATTGATTCAGGCATCGCTCAGGCACAGGAACTGATCCAGGATCCCGCCAAGGCTGATGATCTTCTGATCCAGTTGGAGACAAAGCTCAGAGAAGTACCCAATGCCGGTAATACCCTGGCAGGTGTACCGCTGATGATCTCCATGGTCAGAAGCTATATTACCAAGGAATATACGGAAGTATCACCGAAGGTAGTCGCATCTCTGGTCAGTGCATTTATCTATCTGATCAAGGGAAAAGATCTGATCCCGGATAATATTCCGCTGATCGGTCATCTCGATGATATCGCTGTATTCGCAGGTGTACTGAAGTTTACGGAACCGGAGCTTGAGGCATACCGCACATGGCGTGCACAGAAGAACGCATTCAGTAAGGAAGCTGCGGAAGAAGCAGAATAAAAGAGGCATTTGCCCCAACATGTACATTGTATCATGAACAGGCAGTGAATACAGGTCTTGTATATTACAGGTATCAGGATATAGTGTAAGCGGTAAGAGAAATACGCTTTTCGCGGAAAGCGGAAAGTATGAAAAGGGATCGGCATCGTGCCGGTCCCTTAAATTGATTATCAAAGTACAGATATGCCGAAATAATGTTAAAAATTTCACAAAATGGTATCTGCGCGGTTTTCACTGTCCTGATTCAATGATATACTTTTCACACAGGGATGTTTGAAGGAGGAAATAAACATGCCATCAATGTTTACAAATGAAGCACGGGTGTTCAAGTTTGATGTACTGGTGGAACTCTGCAGACAGGCTTACAGCAACGACTTCAGTGAAGAAAGCGTACAGGCGAAGGCTAGAGAGCTTGTCTCCCGCAGCGGTCCCCGTTTTCGCTGCTGTATATACAAGGAAAGGGAGATCCTGCGCCAGCGTGTGCGTCTTGCCATGGGTAAGATGGCTAACGATGCAGCTGAGTACAACCCCCGCCAGATCGTTCAGGTCATTGACGCAGCCTGTGACGGATGTTCGATCAAAAAGATCAGAGTTACCGACAACTGCCGTAAATGTATGGCAAAGTCATGCCTGAGCGCATGTAACTTCGGGGCGATCCATATCGGTGTCAACCGTTCGGAGATCGATTATACGAAGTGTAAGGAGTGCGGTGCCTGTGCCCGTGCGTGTCCCTATAACGCGATCGTCGTTACCGAAAGACCCTGCTATGCGCACTGCCCTGTCGGTGCTATCAGCTGGGATGAGAATGATATCGCAGTGATCGATGAAGAGAAGTGCATCAACTGCGGACAGTGTGAGAATGCCTGTCCGTTTGGTGCGATCGAAGATATCAGCTGGGTCGTTCCTGTTGTGCAGCTGCTGCGCATGGAAACACCTGCGTATGCGATCATTGCGCCTTCGATCCAGGGACAGTTTGAAAACACGAATCTTGCCCAGATCAAGGAGGCTATCCGTGCTCTTGGTTTTGACGATGTCTATGAAGTAGCGCTGGGTGCCGATGCTGTCGCAGATGCGGAAGCTCAGGAACTGCGTGAACACAAGGAAGCAGGCATACCGATGACGACATCCTGCTGTCCCGGTTTTGTGAATATGCTCAGGATCCACTATCCGAAGCTCTATGCCGAAAACAAGTCCACTACCGTTACACCGATGATGGCCATGGCAAGAAAGCTGAAGCTTGAGCATCCTGACCACGGTGTCGTCTTTATCGGTCCCTGTGTCGCCAAGAAACAGGAAGCGATGGAGAAGGCAACAGATGTTGACTTCGTGCTGACATACGAAGAACTGGCAGCTATGCTGATCGCAAAGAATATCAATCCTGCAGAGATGAAGGGTGAAGCAGCGAATCAGGCCTCCAACTACGGCAGAAACTTTGCCGGTACCGGCGGTGTCTCCGCAGCTGTTGTCGAAGCAGCCAAGGAACAGGGACACGAAGGCTATACTCTGGTTCTGGCCAACGGTGCATTTGAGTGTAAGAAGAATCTTGAGCTGATCAAGGCAGGCAGATTTACCTGTGATATTCTGGAGGGAATGTGCTGCGAGGGCGGATGTCTCGGCGGTCCGGCAACGATCGTCCCGGCAATGACAGCCAAGGGCAGAATGATGAAGGAAAACATTCCCAACAAGAGTGTAACGATCACGCAATCGCTGGAAGCGAATACGTTTAAACATGTGAACATGAAAAGGGATTAGGAGGAAGATCATGGTACGCGTGGAAATATGTATCGGCAGTGCCTGCTATGTAAAGAATTCAGGAAATATTGCCAAGGAGCTCTCTGAAGAGATCGCTAAGAGAAACCTGCAGGACAAGGTGGAACTGAAGGGATCTTTCTGCATGAAGTCATGTGTAAATCATCTGGGACTTGGTGTAAAGGTTAACGGAAAAGTATTAGAGGGTGTAACCGCGGTAAATGCGAAAGAAGTGATCATGAAAGAGATCGAACAGGCTCTCTGATATGAACCCGTTTTATATACGTCTCCAGGAGTCTTCATGTCATAACTGCATGAGGTGTGTGCGAGCCTGTCCAACTAATGCGATGACTTATATCCACAGCCAGCCGATGATCGTGGAGAAAGAATGTATTCTGTGCGGAAGATGTTACAGCGTATGTCCGCATGATGCCAAAGCCGTAGTCAGTGATTTGAAAACAGTCAGAAAGTGGCTGGAGGACGGTGAAGAAGTCATCATGAGCATCGCCCCGAGTTTTGTCTCGGTATGGCCGAAGTTCTCTTCACTGGCAAAGATCCTGCAGAAACGGGGCTTCTCATCTCTGCAGGAAACAGCCCGCGGTGCCGCCATGGTATCCCGTTCCTATATCGAACTGATCGAGGAAGGGAAGATGAAGAATATCATCACGACCTGCTGCCCGGCGGTAAACTCACTGATCGAGAAGGAATACGGGGAACTGACCAACCAGATGGCACCGGTCGTATCACCGCTGATCGCCCACGGCAGAGCGATCAAGAAGAATCATCCGCATGCCAAAGTTGTCTTCCTTTCACCGTGTATTGCCAAGTACAGAGAGATCAGAGATCCGCGTTTTGCGGGGGCGGTAGACGCCTGCATCAGTATGCTGGAACTGCACCGCTGGCTCGAGGAAACGCTGGAAGAGGACGAAACAGCAGACTGGGAAGACTTTGAGGGAAGTATTGCCAGACTCTATCCTACACCGGGCGGGATCATTTCCACCCTGCCCCAGAATCCCCGCTACAAATACGTGGCGATCGACGGCATACAGCGTGTCAAGGAAGTCCTGGAAGCTCTTCGCTCAGGC
>CADBMY010000130.1 GCA_902795905.1 uncultured Erysipelotrichaceae bacterium | reverse complement strand
CTGTTTCAGCAGTCACTGTGACAGGTTCCTGCACAGGCTGTTCCTGTCCGCTTTTCGGGGCTGTACACCCGCTGAGGATCACTCCCGCAAGCACCATGCATAGTATTCTTCTCATTCGCCGAAGTATTCCCGGATCTCCTGCATCCTCTCGCTTTGGGCCACATGGAACGGACAGCGGCTGTCGCAATGGCCGCACGAGATACAGTCTCCGGCTTTTCTTTCCAGGGTGCGGTAGTGCTCTTTTGCCAGGGCATCCCCGGTACGGGCAAGATCGTAATACTTGTTGATGAGACCGATATCGAGACCTGCCGGACAGGGCTTGCAGTGATTGCAGTAGACACATTTGCCGACCTGATCCTGCGGTGTCAGCGTACTGATGATACTGTAGTCTGTATCGGTTTCGTCCTGCTCATAGTAAGCCAGAAGTTTCTCTACTTCTTCCGTGTTTCCGACTCCGGCCAGTGCTGTCAGTACTCCCGGCTTATCCAGGCAGTAGCGAATGCACTGATACGGTGTCAAAGCTCTGCCGAACGGAGAGACTGCCGCATCAAGCAGCTGTCCGCCGGAGAATGGTTTCATGCACGAAATACCGATACCCTCCGCTTCACAGCGTCTGTATACCGCATTGCGCTCATCTCCGCTGCCGTTGGCGAATTCTCCCTCACCGTAGTCATATGCGGCATTGACCGAGAACATCAGCATATCCACACTGATCTCATCGAGGATCTTCATGATCACTGAAGGGGTGTGGGAAGAGAGTCCGATATGTCTGACGATACCATCTTTCTGCAGTCCCTTCAGATAGTCCAGCACACCGTTACGCTGGTATGTCAGCCAGTCTTCATATTCGTCCTGGCAGTGAATAAAACCATAGTCGATATAGTCTGTGCCAAGCTGTTTCAGCTGCCACTTCACAGATTCTTCTACAGTATGTTTGTCCAATGACCAGCCATAGGTACCCTTACTGTAATCTGCCCCGAAATGGATCTGATAGTACACCTGTTCACGGACACCACTCAGTGCTTCACCCCAGATCGGAAAAGCCCTGCCGTCCCCGGCCGCAAGATCGTAATAGTTGATGCCGCCCGCAAACGCACGTCTGAGTGCCTTTACAGCTTCTTCGGTTCCTGCCTCAAACAGATATGCTGAGCCAAGACCGATCTCACTGATCCTGTCTCCTGTTCTGCGGTTGATCCTGTAACGCATATCTTAGTCCTCGTAGTGCCTTGCGACATCCTTCAAATACTGGATGATCGGCAGATGCTGAGGACATACACCCTCGCACTGTCCGCATTCTATGCATGCGGATGCCTTGCCGAACTCGCGGGAGAGCAGCTCATAATTGGTAAAGTTGATCGTCCATCCCTTCTCTTCGAGATGTTCACGCATATCCTCGTTGTAGATCGAGAAATACTTCGGAATACAGATGTGCATCGGGCATCCCTCCGTGCAGTACGAACAGCCCGTGCACGGCACCGTGATCTTGGAATTGATCATCTCTGCAGCCCTGAAGCACATGTTCCTCTCTGCTTCCGTCAGCGGTGTGAAGTTCTCCATATAGCCGGTATTATCCAGCATCTGTTCCATATTGCTCATACCGGAGAGAACGACCATGACATTGGGCAGACTTGCCGCAAAGCGGATCGCCCAGCTCGGTACAGACTTTGTACTGTCATATGCTTTAAACATGTTTGTGACATCATCCGGTGTCTTTGCCAGAGTGCCGCCTTTTACAGGTTCCATGACAATGACCGGCTTATTGTGCTTTACCGCCACTTCGTAACATGCCCGTGAGCGGATCCATTCACGCTCCCAGTCCAGATAATTGATCTGCAGCTGCACAAATTCCATATCCGGATGCTTTGTCAGGATCTCTTCCAGCAGTTCGGGTGTATCGTGGAAAGAGAAACCGGCATGTTTGACCAGTCCCTGTGCCTTCTTTTCCAGCAGCCAGTTAAAACAGTCAAATTGTTCATACTTATCGATCATGCCAGCTTCGATACCGTGCAGAAGATAGTAATCAAAGTATCCGGCACCTGTCTTTTCCAGCTGTGCATTGAATACCTTGTCTCTGTCTTCGTAGGAATTGAAGAAACCGGCATGCAGTTTCGTCGCAAGTGTATAGCTCTCTCTCGGATAACGTGATGTCAGAGCCTCCTTTGCGGCATTTTCACTGGCAAATCCGTTATACATCCAGGCTGTATCAAAGTATGTAAACCCATGAGAGATGAAATGATCGACCATCCGTTTCAGCTCTTCGATATCAATACTTGACGCATCGTTTTTGTCTTTTACTGGCAGTCTCATCAGGCCGAAGCCGAGTTTCTTTGCAGGTCTGAATTCCATGATGATTTCCTCCGTTTACACTTATGCATATTCATCATAATATCAATGTATAATAATAACAAATACACATATCTGATAGACTGCCATAACTATCATGCATAGAAAGGAATACCATGGATATCCATATTCTTGAATCATATCTGATGGTTGCCAGAGAAGGCAGTATCACTGCTGCTGCCGAACTGCTGCACATCTCACAGCCGGCATTATCCCGACAGATGAAAGAGCTGGAAAAAGAACTGGGCGTTACCCTGTTCATCCGCGGCAACAGACGCATACGCCTGACCGAGGAAGGCATGATCCTGCGCCGGCGTGCCGAAGAGATGACAAGACTCTACCAGCAGACAGAAAAAGAGCTTTCCGTGACCGGAAAGACTCTCAGCGGTGATATCTATATCGGTGCCGGTGAATCTCCGGCTTTTCATACACTGTCCCGGACAGCTGCAGCTCTGATCCGCAGATATCCCGATATCCGCGTACACATCACAAGCGGTGACACCGACGATCTGATGGACCGTCTCGAACACGGACTGATCGATCTGGCACTGATCTTCAGTGACTTTGACAGACAGATCTACCAGTACCTGGATCTGCCGGAAAAAGACAGTTTCGGTGTGATCCTGCGAAAAGACTCCCCGTTAGCCGGAAAAGATGTCATTCACTTCCGTGATCTGCAGGATGTGCCGGTGATCATGCCCAGGGGATCCATGAGCCGCTTTACCGACAACGAGATGTTTGCCGGTATCCGTACATCCGCCACCTATAATCTGATCTATAACGCATCGCTGATGGCAGAAGACGGCCTGAGTCCGGCAATCGTCTTTGACAAGCTGATCAACTTCTCTGCGCATCCGGTCCTGTGCTTCCGTCCGCTTTCTCCCGAAGTATCTGTCAGCGGTACCGTGATCTGGAAGAAATACCGCATGTTTACTCCGGCTGTACAGCTGTATCTCGATATGTTAAGAGAATCCCTGACCGGTGATCAGCCCATCTGAATGGACGCATCCAGCAGTTTCTTCTCGATCCTCAGCATTGTATCTGTATAGTACT
>CADBMY010000129.1 GCA_902795905.1 uncultured Erysipelotrichaceae bacterium | reverse complement strand
TTCAGTAATATCCGTCGTAAAGACAAAGGTACCGTAGGTATGTTCGGTAAACTCATTGCCCTCCCAGTGCAGTGTGATCTCCTTCTGTACACCTGTATCAAATACAGCTGTGACTTCCTGGGGCAGAAGTTTCGACACATGATCCAGGGATGACTCTGCCTCATCGATCTCTGTATGTACCGGAAAAGCATACGCAAAAGATACGATCACACCGGGATCCCCCTGTGTTTCATCGGTGCTTTCTTCTGCTTCATCCGCCGCATCAGGCATTCCTGTTTCCTCTGGTTCGATCGGTTCTTCCGGTGCCGTGATCTCCCCACTCTCTTCAGTGACAGGATCTGCACTGTCAGTTTCTTCCAAAGGTGCTGTGTCCTCCGCCGCTTCCTGCGTTTCTCCGGTTTTTGCCGGTGCTTCAGTTTCAGCCTCTGCGGTCGCTTCCGGAGCCTGTTCATCTTCGGCATGGATCATGCCTGCAGACTGCGGGATCATCACCAGCAGTGCCAGTATAAACATACATACTCTTCTGAAAAACATATGACCACCTCTTCGATGGTCATCTTATCAGTCCGGGATATCCTGCACGTCCCAAGGTTGTGCCATGTTTGCGCCGCTTTCCACAAGCGTATCGGGGATAAGAAAACCCGTTCCTGTGAACGGGTCAGTTCTCCCACTGGGCATTGAAGAGTCCGGCATAGAAGCCCTTCTTCTGCAGCAGTTCTTCGTGTGTTCCCTGTTCGATCACGGTACCGTGATCCAGGACCAGGATATGGTCTGCCGACTGTATCGTAGACAGACGATGTGCGATGATGAACGTTGTCTTATCCCTGCACAGATTGCGGATCGCTTCCTGGATCTGCTGTTCGGTGTAGGAATCCACATTGGATGTCGCTTCATCGAGGATCAGCATCTTTGACTCACTGAGCATGGCTCTGGCGATCGTCAGCAGCTGTTTCTGTCCCTTCGAGATATTGATACCATCATCGGTCAGGATCGTATCATACCCGTCCTTCAGGCTCGTAATGAACTCATGGATATGCGCAGCCTTGCAGGCATTGATCACATCTTCCCGTGTTGCCCGGTCATTGCCGTAGGCAACATTTTCATAGATCGTGCCCTTGAACAGCCAGGTATCCTGCAGGACCATCGAGAACTGTTTGCGCAGAGAATCTCTTGTTGTATGCAGAATATCATGCCCATCGATCGCAATAACACCGGAATCGGGATCGTAGAATCTCATCAGCAGGTTGATGATCGTTGTCTTGCCGGCACCGGTAGGACCGACGATCGCCACCATCTCACCGGGTCTGGCACTGATCGTCAGACCGTGGATGATCTCAGTCCCCGGCACATAGCTGAATCTGACGTTATCAAAGGATACATACCCGTCGGGATGATCCAGCACCACCGCATCCGCATCATCTGCCTTTTCACTCGGTTCATCCATCAGCGCAAATACACGCTCTGCCGCCGACAGTGCCGACTGCAGCTCTGCCATGATGTTGGCCAGCTCGCTGATCGGTCCGCTGAACCGTCTGGAATACAGGATAAACGAAGAGACATTGCCGATGGATATCCGCCTGTTCAGGAACAGGAAGGCCCCAAGACCGGATACCATCGCCAGGGAGAAGTTATTGACAAACTGTACGGTAGGACCGACGATACTGCCCTGGTATTCCGCCTCAAAGTAGGCATCTACAGCTTCCTTGTTCCGGTTGGCGAACCTGCCGATGACCATCTCTTCCTGACCGTAGGCCTTGATCGTCTTATGTCCCGACAGCATCTCTTCGGTAAAGCCGTTCAGCTCGCCGAGAAGTCTGCTTCGTCTGCTGAACAGCGGACGTACCTTGCGGGCTCTGTGTCTCGTGATAAAGATGATGATCGGCGTCGTAAAGACAAAGATAATGCACAGTACCGGTGATATCCTGATCATCATGATCAGGGAACCAAACACGGTGATCGCGGTTGTCAGGATCATGATCAGATCACCTGACAGAGATGTATTGATCGTGTTGATATCATACGAAATACGGGAAATGATATCACCTGCCTGATGCTTGTCAAAGAAACTGACAGGCAGTGTAAGCAGATGGTCAAAGACTTCCTTGCGCATCTGACTGGTAATACGGGCAGAGATCCGGATCAGTACGAGCTGTGTAATATACCCGAAGACAGCCGAAACGATCACCATCGCCAGCATCCGCATACAGCTCTGATACACTAACGGGAAGTTGACGCCTCCCTCGGCACTGATGGCATCGATCGCCGTACCGGAATACCGCGGCACCAGCAGGTTGGCATAGTTACTGACGACCGTCAGCAGTAATGCCGTGATCATCAGCCATTTATTGATAAAGAGGTACTTCAGAAGGCGCAGGATAATGCCCTTCCGGTTTTTCTTACGTTCAGTCAAAGAGAGCACCTCCCATCTGTGATTCGTAGATAGACGCATACAGCGCACTCTTCTGCATCAGTTCGTCATGAGTACCGGCAGCACTGATCCTGCCTTCCTCCAGCATGATGATCTGGTCACAGTTCATGACCGAGGAGATACGCTGGGCAATGATGATCAGAGTAGAATCCGGATGTGCTTCACTCAGGGCCTTGCGGAGTCTTGCGTCGGTCGCATAGTCCAAAGCACTGGAAGAATCATCCAGGCACAGGAACTCGGGATCTGCCGCAAACGCTCTCGACAGCAGTACACGCTGTTTCTGACCGCCGGAAAGGTTGGCACCCTTACCCGTAAGCATATATTCATAGCCT
>CADBMY010000128.1 GCA_902795905.1 uncultured Erysipelotrichaceae bacterium | reverse complement strand
TCAGGATTCACCTTGGTATCGTCAATGATGACATCCACACTCAGATTGCCGCCACTGTCATATGACCAGCCCTGATTGCCGAAGCCGGTGTTGATATATCCAAAACTGTCAGTATGCAGGTTGATCGGGCCCAGTTCTGCACTGCCTGTCGTACCGTCACTGTAGGTATACTCAAGGACGATCTTCCCCTTGTATACGGCAACGGTACCCGGAAGCACGGCATTGACTTCTGCATATGATTCACCGGAACTTCCCTCGATCGTCTTTGTGCTGTCCGCCACAGCTGTGTATGTTGAACCGCCGTCTGCAGATGTATACAGCGTTGCCCTCATCGTACCGTCGGCGAGATCATTCCATGCGTTAATATTGAATCCCACATAGAAATGCATTCCGTTATTTTCAGGCAGAGCACTGATGCCGCTGCCGAGGGATACACTCGGCGGTGTATGATCAGCTGTCGCAGAGGTGATCTGCAGCCAGCCGTCCGTCACATTGAATGTAACGTTATAGTTGCCGTTGGTTGAAGAGAAGCTGCCTGAGGTCAGACCCATCGTATATCTGCCGACATTGATTCCCGATGCCTGGGCAGTCCCTGAGAACGCAATATCCGTCTCTTCAAAGAATGCTCCTGCAGGAATACTGACATCATATCCTTCAACAGTATATGTATCTCCTGTATACTGTTCGGTCCGTGTGTGTCCGGTAATCGTTACGGTAAGATCTGCCGGTGTGATCTCCAGCCAGCCGTTGGTGAAGTTCACTGTAATATTTGTGTATGTGTCAGATGTTACGGTAAAGTCAGAGGCTGACAGTTCTGCGACAAGTCCCATCGGATATCTGCCGACATCGGTGCCGGACGCTGCTGCTGCAGCAGCCGTACCGGTCAGTTCAACCGTAAAGTCTTCCCGATGCAGATCACCCTCGGAGGATGTGGCTGTATATGTATAACCGTCGACCCGGTGTGATGTACCATCATATGTATACGTGGCGGTATTGCCGGTGATCGTTACGGTGACAGGCACATTGGTATCGATGATCTTCACCCAGCCATCCTGTACCTGCACCGTGATCTTACTGTACTGGGAAGAAGTCACGCTGAAATCAGAAGCTTTTAATCCCATATTGTATGTACCGGGCTCAATAGCTCCTACATATCCTTTATCCCAGTCGAGCAGTTCTACTTCAAACAGGTTCTTATCAAGTTCCTTACCGTTCAGAGATGCGGTGTAGTCGAACCACTCAACGCCGTGTTCTTCGCCGTCATACGCGAATATACCGGTATTGCCGACGATCTTCACGACTACGCGGTCTTCTGCCGGCTGTACAGGTGTTGACGGTGTACTCGTCGGGGTTGCCGGGTAGTATATATTTGTAAGCGGTGTCGGTGTCGGGGATGGTGCCGGTCTTACCGGACGCGGTACCGGTGCCGGTGATTCGGAAGGACGCGGCAGAACTCCGGGCTCGGGGTGCGGTACTGTATATAACGTATCCTTTCCTCCGGTCTGGGCATGTAAAGTCCATCCCGGCACATCGATCACAGAAGGACCGGCAGGAATTTCCTCAGTCGGTTTTACAACATTCGGAAGCAGTAACAGCAGGAATGCGGCCACGATCAAAGGGAGCGGATTCCAGGTAAGTCCCTTATGCTTTTTTCCGCCCTTTACCGGTTCGTACGGTCTCGCAAATTCAGGATATTTGTTATCATGCTCGTTCATAGGCTGATATGTACCTATAATATATAATACATTCCAGTAATAGTGTATTTTAGTACTATCATTATACGTAGCATATAATTGCTAGTTATACACATCAAAAGAGGCTGTTTTCCAGCCTCAGAATGTTTCATCATTCTTTAACTGTTACAGCCTCTACTCTTTCCGTTAGTTTTTGGTAACGTCCTTCTCGATATCGATCTCGAGCAGTTTGTTGGACAGCTGATTCTCGATTCTGGCAAGTTCTGCCTCGGCAGCCTGTCTCTTCTGACGTCCGTCTTTCTGGATCGCAATGACTTCGTCCAGGGTAGCGATCAGTTCCTGGTTGGTATGCTGGAGTGTCTCCAGATCCACGATGCCTCTCTCGCTCTCCTTGGCAACATCCACGGTAGCCTGATGCAGAGTCTCGGCATTCTTCTTCAGCAGTTCGTTGGTCATGTTGGTGACTTCACGCTCTGCCTCCATGGCTTCCTTGGAGTGGCTGATACCCAGGGCCAGAACGATATGGTTCTTCCACAGCGGGATCGTATTGACCAGTGTGCTCTGGATCTTCTCTGTCATCAGGGTATCGTTATTCTGCAGCAGACGGATCTGCGGACCCATCTGTACGGATACCTGTCTTGTCAGTTCCAGATCATACAGTTTCTTCTCAAATCTGTCGCAGTACTGGCTGAGATCATTGGCAGCCTGTGCATCTTCCGGCAGACCGGACTTCTTTGCCTGTTCGATCAGGGCAGGAAGCTGTGTCTCTCTGACCTGTCTCAGTTTCTTCTTACCGGCAATGATATACATTGACAGTTCTTTTGTATTCAGCTGGTTTCTCTCATACAGCTGATCAAGCAGGGCAATATCCTTTAACAGCTGGATCTGATGTTCCTCAAGAACAGCCGAGATCTTATCTACGTTAGCCTCTGCCTTGTCATATCTTGCCTTGAATGAAGATACCTTGTTGGCACCCTTCTTGAACATGCCGAAGAGACCGCCCTTCTTCTCTTCTTCGGTAGCGTCAAAACCCTTCAGTTCCGTAACCAGATTGCTTAAGAGGTTGCCGACTTCACCAAGATCCTTTGTACGTACATTCTTTAATGCTGTATCACTGAAGTCTGTAACTTTCTTCTGTGCAGCTGAACCGTATTCCAGGATCGTATTGGACTCTGTGATATCGATCTTTTCCGCAAAATCCGCTACTGTCTTTCTCTCTTCCGGTGTCAGCTTGGCGTCTTCATACATATCTTCGATCGTCTTCTGCTGCGGTGCTTCCTGTTCAACGATCTCAGGAGCTGCCTGTGTTTCTTCAGGAGACAGTGTCAGTGTGATCTTCTGTCCCTGGGCCTGTGAATTATTCTCGCTCATGATTATTATCCCTTTCACTCTACTCACAAAGTATAGCACAGCCTGCTGTCAAATATCTTAAAAAACCATTATTCTGCGGTGTTTCCGGCAAAAGAAAAACACGGAGTATTCCGTGCTATTCTTCTGTCTCAGCAGTTTCTTCAGCAGCCGTTTCCGGTGTGATCCGCCACATTTCGCTGAAGCTCAGGAAGCTGATCTCATCCGCGTTCAGTTTTGCCTGAT
The DNA here is from genome assembly GCA_902795905.1 of uncultured Erysipelotrichaceae bacterium. Classification (GTDB taxonomy): domain Bacteria; phylum Bacillota_I; class Bacilli_A; order Erysipelotrichales; family Erysipelotrichaceae; genus Bulleidia. The sequence goes on along the minus strand of CADBMY010000128.1, from coordinate 407 downwards.
TGCGCTGTTTCTTGATGTTTCCCTCATGTACGGAATTCAGGATATCCTTGTTTACCATGTACTGTACATACAGGACTTTCTTCATCAGGAACCACTGGATAATATATCTGTAGATCGTCAGTGTTTTGTCTTCGATCACCGAGAGTGTACGTACAGCGTCATCCTTAAGGTCATAGGAAGCAGCTACCGCATCACGTTTCAGATCCTCATAACCGGTAAAGAATTCACGGTCGACTGCTCTCTGCAGAGCCCCTGCCTTACGTGTGAACAGATCATTGAAGACACTCACGATCTTCTCGGACTTATCCGTGCAGACCGCCACGATGTCATTCTTGTTGTCGACCATAATGCCGCCCGGTTCAGTCATGCAATAGTAGAAACCCTTGGCATAGATATAGCCATATCTG
>CADBMY010000127.1 GCA_902795905.1 uncultured Erysipelotrichaceae bacterium | reverse complement strand
TCCCGTGGTATAATCTTATCGATGACCAGAGGAAAGTTTATTACATTTGAAGGTCCGGATGGATCCGGCAAGACGACCGTCAGCACGGCAGTGGTAAAGAAACTGCAGGAGATGGGCTATCCTGTACGCTATACAAGGGAACCCGGAGGCAGTAATATCGCTGAACAGATCCGCGGTATCATCCTTGATCCGCAGAATACGGAGATGGATGCCCGTACGGAGGCTTTACTGTATGCCGCAAGCAGACGTCAGCACCTCGTCGACAGAGTCTTTCCCGCTCTTGAAGAAGGCACACATGTGATCTGTGACCGTTTTGTCGACAGCTCACTGGCCTATCAGGGCTGCGGCCGGGGACTTGGCATTGAAGAAGTCTATGCCATCAACGAATTTGCGATTGCCGGGGCTATGCCCGACAAAACGATCTTTCTTGACATCTCTGCCGAGGAGGGACTGAAGCGCATTGCCGACCGCAGCTTCCTCGACCGTCTTGACCAGGAAAGCATAGAGTTTCACAGAGCTGTGTACGAAGGCTATCAGGAAGTCGTCAGACGCTATCCCGACAGGATCATCTGTGTCGATGCCAGCCGTACTCCCGAAGAAGTCATTGAGGATGCCTGCAGGATCATTAAGGAGATCCTGGATGCCTAAGGTAGCACTGACAAAGAAGGAAGCTGAACAGGTCAGGGAAGCCAACGAACGCACAGCGTCGGAACGCATACAGCTGAACGCAAGGATCGCTTCAAGAAAACTGCTGGCAGAACATCAGCCGGTGGTTTTTCGTATGCTTGAACAGGCGCTGAAACAGGATCAGGTACCGCATGCCTGCCTGTTTACCGGTACTGCAGGTTCCCTGAAGAAAGAGATGGCAGTACTGTTTGCCCAGAGTATCATTCTCGGTGCGCATGAGCTGATCGATGAGGAAAAACTCAGCGGTCAGGATAAGGAAGATGCCCGCAGGATCGCCGAAGGCACCTATGGTGATCTTCTGTACTATGATGGCTCCGGCAGTCAGGCAATAGACAAGAACGATGTGGATGATCTGCAGGCAGCCTTTGCCAAGACATCCATGGAGGAAAGAGACCGCAAGCTGTATATCCTTGAACACTGTGAGAATATGACCTACGGGGCCATGAACAGCCTGCTTAAGTTTCTGGAAGAACCGGCTGACAATGTTTATGCGATCCTGATCACCGACAACCGCGAAAGAGTGCTGCCGACGATCATCTCACGCTGTGTGCCGGTTCCCTTCAAACCCATCGACAGCAGCGTATACTATGAACTTGCCCTGCAGGAAGGGCTCGATCCCGAAGATGCGTATTTTCTTTCCCGTATCACCGGTAAGACCGGCGATTACGGGGCTACGGCGGCTTCTCCCGCATACCAGCGTGCCAAGACCATGTTCAGGCAATGGCTGGGTGAGGAGGGCAACAGGGCATATCTGCTGGTGGACTACGATGTACGTATGCGGGTAAAGCCGAAGGATGCCGGTCCCGGAGAGAATGCGAAAGATATGAATCTGGCTCTGGTACAGATGTTTTTCGGGATGATCATCACATACTGCGAAGATATCCTGCGTGGTGCCGAAGACGGTCCGCCGTGGTATCATAAAGCTGTAAAGCATCCCCGGTATGCCGATACTGCGAAGATCCTGAAGATCGCAGTAGAGGAACGGGATCTGATCAATCGGAATAACGACCTGAATCTGCTTATGGATCAGGCGGTATACAGAATGGAGGTATTGGGAAAATGACGGTTGTGGAGAATACACAGGAAACCGTACCGGAGATCCGGACTTTCCTATATACAGTACAGGTGAAGTTTCATAACACCAGTAAATCATATACATTCGGAACCGATGACCCCACACTGTGCACGGGAGACCGTGTCGTTGTGGAGACATCGCAGGGGATAGAACTCGGACAGTGTCAGTCTTCATCCGTTAGTATTGAAAAGCAGCCCGTGAAACTGATACTGAGTCCTGTACTGAGAAAAGCGACAGAAGAAGATATACAGAACTTTGAAGACAATTTTATCTATGCCAAGGATGCCCTGAAGGTATGTCAGGAAGAGGTCTCCGATCTCGGTCTGCAGATGCGTCTGCTCAGTGCTTCCTATCTGCTGGACAGGTCCAAGATCCTGATCGTATACATGGCTGAACAGAGAGTGGACTTCCGTGAACTGCTGAAGCGTCTCGGGGCCAGACTGCACTGCCGTATCGAACTGCGTCAGATCGGTGACAGAGACAAGGCAAAGATGACCGGCGGTATCGGTATCTGCGGCATGGAGTGCTGCTGTACACGCTTTAAGAACCACTTTGACATCATCTCGATCAATATGGCGAAGAACCAGCAGCTGGCACTGAATATCGAAAAGCTTTCCGGTATGTGCGGTAAGCTGATGTGCTGTCTGAAGTTTGAGGATGATGTATATAAGCAGAGTATTGCCGGACTGCCCAAGCTTGGCGGCAATGTTGAATTTGAGGATGAACTGTACAAGGTCACTTCGATCAATGTGATTGCGAATGAAGCACGTATTGAAAACAGTGAGACATACCGTATCCTGACCCTGGATGAGCTGAGAGAAAAGGGTATCATCCGCAAGGGTGTATCGGTCAAGAAGGCGGCTGACGGGCAGAGAAGGTCCGTAAAGGTCGTCAGAAGTGCGCAGATCGAAGCCAGGCAGGCAGAGACCGCAAAAGAGAAGAACAAGGCAGAAGTGCGTACCTTCCTCAGAGAAAACAATATCAGTAATCCGCAGGAGAAGGATCCTGCCCAGCCTGTGGTAAATAACGAGCAGAGAAAACCGAAACCGGAGAAACCGCAGCGCAAGGAAGAAAACAAGCAGGCTAAAGAGAAGAACGAACAGCGCCGGAGCAATAACCGTCAGAAGGACAGAAACAGGCGCAGGCAGGATAACCGTACGGATAAGAATGCGAATAATCCGAATATTACGGTCAGGAGTTTCAAGAGTTCCAAACATAAAGATGAAGGTCAG
>CADBMY010000126.1 GCA_902795905.1 uncultured Erysipelotrichaceae bacterium | reverse complement strand
GCGTATCGTCTGATACGCTTTCTTATCTCCCGTATATGCAGGGTCTCAGCCTTCCATCTCCCGGCATTTTTCCAGTAACGAGATGATCGGCAGATGCTGAGGACATGCGCCTTCACACTGTCCGCACTGGATGCAGTCGCTGGCTTTGCCCTTCCCCTGGGTAACGATTGCATACTCTCTCTTTGTACGGAATTCCGGACTGCCCTTGCGTCTGTTCTCGACCGTAAAGATCTCCGGGATCGGGATATTCATCGGGCATCCCTTTGTACAGTAATGACATCCCGTACAGGGGATCGACTTATCGCTGTCGAGTGCTTTCTGTGCTTCCCTGATCACTTCTTCTTCATGTGCTGTAAGCTTTGTAAAGCCCTTCATCGTACGCAGGTTATCCTCCATCTGGGCAATACTGCTCATTCCGCTGAGAACAGCCAGAAGACCTTCCTTCTCTGCCACATAGCGCAAAGCCCAGCCGGCATAGGAGATACCGCTGTTTTCTTTGTCAAAGACTTCTTTTACGGCATCGATCGGATCGGCCAGAATACCGCCCTTTACCGGTTCCATGACCACTACCGGTTTACCGTACTTCCGGCAGATCTCATAGTTCTGCTTAGCACTAACCCCGGGATTCTCCCAGTCCGCATAGTTGATCTGCAGCTGTACAAATTCCGCCTCCGGATGTTTCTGCAGCAGTTCTTCCAGCAGTTCGGGATCAGCGTGGAACGAGAAGCCCCAGTGTCTGATCAGACCCTTCTCTTTCAGTTCCTTTACATACTCCCAGAGTCCCCAGTTCTCGTAGTTCATGTAGTTGCTTCTCTGGATCGCATGCAGAAGATAGTAGTCAAAGTATCCGGCACCGGTACGTTTCAGACTCTCTTCAAACTCTGCTTTGGCTTCAGCCTCTGTGTCTATGCCGCTGAAGGCGATCATCTTCGTCGCCAGTGTATAACTCTCTCTCGGATACCGTTCTACCAGAGCCTGACGAATTGCTTCCTCAGAGCCTCCGTACGCATATGCCGTATCAAAGTATGTACCCCCGGCTTCGATGAACAGATCGACCATCTTCTTCGTCTGTTCGACATCGATCGACTGATCCTCATTGCGCGGCAGACGCATCAGTCCGAAACCAAGTCTGAAAATATCTGTATTGATTGACATGATCGTTCTCCTTTATTCCTCTGTCTACATTATAGAATAATCCACAAAAAAATGAGCCCTGAGGCTCACTGTTTATCCCTGCAGACCTTCCTGCTGTCTCTGCATGTTCTCTACGACAACATCGTAGATATCACCGATCGACTGTCCGTATTCAAGGATCTGCCACGGTTCATTGGTATGAAAGTGGATCTTGATCAGAGTATCATCACCTACAACGAGCAGGCTGTCACCCTTGAAGTGTTCGACAATGTAGTCAAAGATCGTATCTTCATTCAGATCATGACCATCAATCAGTAACTGCGTATCAAATTTGAATTCCAACTGTTCCATAAAGACCTCCGTATTATTCGTTACTTGCTGATCAGGGCAAAATCATCCATGTATTCCTGTTTCAGCTGTGCATTTTCTTCCTCTGTCATCCGCCGTTCATTCGCGTTATGACCTTCTACCGTCCCCTTCTGTTTTACGGCGACTTCTCCGTCCTTAAAGAAGAAGACAAACGGTACCGTCACATTCGGTTCCCCGTTCTCATCATAGGTAAACTGATCTTCCCACCGGCTGACAAGCAGTTCAAAATTGAACATCGGCTCCCCGTCTGCAGGATAGACATTGATATAGCCTACCTGGTATCCGTTAGCCTTGGCAGCTTCATTCAGCAGCGGTACAGCCTCGTTGCACCAGGGACACGTATCATATCCGAAGTAGACCGCAAAATCTTCACCCCTGTCTGCTCTTTCAGCCATATCCTCAACACTGCTGACGATGAAGACATGATCACGGTCGGACAGAAAGCGGTAACCGGACATATTGGCTTTCTTTCCCAGCAGATCACTGGGCTCGAATGTCATGATCGGTGTCGGCTCCGGTGTCGGTTCCGGTGTAGGTTTGGGGGCAGCCGGTGTACAGGCAAGCAGGAACGGAAGGATAAGAAGGATCACCTTCTTCATCGCTTACAGACCCTCTTCCCTGACAAAGGCATAGAAATCATCTTCTGCCTGACGGTCCTTTGCCGAGATCGTACCTACCGGCATCGCATAGAAGATAAACTCTTCTTCCCCGTCAACACCGAATGCTTCGTTGCATAAAGCCGGATCAATGGCACCGACAGCACAACCGCCTAGACCGATCGACGTACTTGCAAGATACAGGTTCTCTGTCACATGCCCGGCATCCGTACGGGAGGCAGGACTTGCGGTCACACCGTATCTCCACTCACACCGGTAGAAGACGATACTGTAATAGAAGACGACATTTGCCTTGGCACCCCATGCCTGACCGACAAGTGAAGCACTGATAAAATCACGCATGTTCTCTTTCGGTCCGAGATATTCTATCGCATGTTTCAGCGGCAGATAGTGGTAGAGACCATCTTCGAGACCATCCACCATCTGTACAGTCATATAGCATTCAAACGGATGTCTGCCGCCTCCGCAGGGAACCGTACGCAGAGTCGCGTAGGACTTGCCGCGGATCGTTTTGACACCCTGTGTGCACCAGAGCAGGTAAGACAGCTGCAGAAGCGTCATCTGTTCCTGTGTATATACACGGTGTGATTCACGGGAATTGATCACATGCAGGAAATCATTGTCGATATCCAGATCCTCGTAGTTTGTCGGCAGCGGGATCGCCGTATCACACATCGGAGCCTTGGCCAGGGGCGGCTGCGGCTTCTTCAGCTGCTGATCAGTTTTGTAGTCGGGAATACGTGTACGTACACGGTAAGTATCACGGGCTTGTTCACGCAGTTTGATCAGTTCTTTCTCATCCATACTTCATTACTCCTATGCACATTATTGTAGCTCATTTATCAGTTTTTGATAAAAGTCTTTTGTGTCTTCCCACTGGCTGTCTTCCTTCGCTTCAAGGTATCCCTTTTCAAGCAGCACCCTGCCGACAAAGTCCGTCAGTTTCAGTGAACCCCGCCAGTCCGCATGATCCACCGCATTCTCCGTTTCCTCATCAACACCCAGACTTTCATAGAGATTGATCTCCGAGAGATTGTAGTACTCAATATCATGCGCCTCAATAAACGGCATTAACATCTCATGCATGCCCTGATACATATCTCCGGCCGGAATGTTGATGACGATCAGGTGTATGCCCTTTTCAAGACACAGATCCTGTATCTTCTCCAGATAGACCAGCATCAGCGGATCGGGATCGATCGGCATTCCCTTGTCTTCATTGTCAAACGGATGAAACTCATGTTCAGGCTGTGTATCCTGCATCGGATAGTATCCCTTCAGTTCTGCCGTATGGGCACTGTGCCAGTCCAGATCTTCAGCACTCAGTTCCTTCCAGCGGTTGTGGAAACGGATATTGGTCAGATAGTAGGATATCTCCTGCTGAGCGGGATCGAGCAGACACAGCTCATGTACAGCCTCCGTCTTGACGGAAGACCAGTGCATCGGGTCCAGAGCCTTGCGTATGAATGCCTCATTGGTATTGACCGGTGTATCTGCCTCCTTCGGGAAGATATTCCTGCCCTCGAGAACAACAACCTCCGGTGACTGAAAGCGCAGAGCTTCCTTCAGCCAGTAATAACTCAGAAACAGGGACTGCTGTTCCGACCCCAGGTTATAACTGCGGTATCCGTATGTATCATACAGATACTGCGGAGAGAAGGCATTGACACTGTAGCTGGAACCGAGAAAGATCAGATCTACGGTATTCTTCTTCATCCGGTAAAACTGATTGAAGGTAGATGTTGTCGGCCATGTTGTATTGCGGTAAGTATACTTCGGCTCCAGAAGATAGTTTAACCCGGTCAGCGTGATCAGCAGACACAGCACAAAGATCATGTATTTCAGTACTCTCTTCATCAGAACTCTCCGTAGATAAAATCTTTTGCCTCAAAGCCGATCCCGTAGATACCAAAGACCCAGATCACCGCAATGACGATGATCACAGCGCATAACTGCACCGATTCCGGCAGTTTCTCTGCCTTCCGGTTCCATTTTGAATATACCGCCCATGCCAGCATCGACACCAGGAAGACGATGATCTCCTTCACATCAAAACCGGTATCTGCCAGTGCCTGTGCCGTGAATTCCTGCAGATGAACACGTGTAAACATCGCAAGCAGTACGGACAGTGCCTCCCGCAGTCTGGAAGCCCGGAAGATCACCCAGCCGATCATGACCCTGAACAGTGTGAATATCCTGCTGTTCACATGAACATAGTCTTCCGTGATCTGGTAGAAACCATGCAGAAGACCCCAGACAAGATACTTCAGCCCGGCCCCATGCCAGAGTCCGCTGACCGCAAAAGTCACCAGCAGATTGATATACCTGCGTGCTTTTCCATGCCGGTTTCCGCCTAACGGAATATATACATAATCACGCAGCCAGGTACTCAGGGAGATATGCCAGCGTCTCCAGAAATCACGCACGGAAACAGCCGTGTACGGATGATCGAAGTTATTCATCAGTTCAATACCGAACAGCCGTGATACACCGATACTGACGGTCACACAGGAAAGGAAATCCGCATAGATCTGCACCGTGTAGAGGATCGCTGCCAGCCACAGAAAACCGCCGCCGTACGTCCCTGTATCACCGTATACCGCATCCACAAAGATGCCTGCCCGGTCTGCGATCACCATCTTCAGAAAGAGACCACCGAGGATCGTTTTGACGGCCAGACCTGTCCGTCTGCAGTCAAAATGATGACCTGTGTTCAGCTGTGATGAAAGCGCATCATAGCGGGCGATCGGACCCTGGATGATCTGCGGGAACCAAGAGATAAATAACGCAAATGAAAACAGATCACGCTCGGCAGGATACTTTCCCCTGTATACGTCGATCAGATAGCCGATGATCTGCAGGCTGTAAAACGATATGCCGACAGGCAGGATCCACCGGTAGCGCAGAAAGTCTGCATACCCGGAGAATCTGCCGATCAGGAGCGGTCCGATAACGATCAGTACAGCTGCCCACAGCAGGAACTTTATCCGTTTCTGTTCCAGAATGATACCGAAGATATACGCCAGGATCACGGTCATCAGAAACAGTAAGAAAAAGACAGTCCCGTTCAGAGACAGATAGAATACAGCACTGCCGATCAGCAGTACATATCTGCGCAGTGAAAGCGGGACCGCATAATACAGACAGAATACACCTGCACAAAGCAGAAGATATGACAGAGACGTATAGCTCATGTCTCTATCATACCACGGATCACTCTACGGTTACGGATTTCGCCAGATTCCTTGGCTTATCAATATCACAGCCCTTGATGCTGGCTGTATAGTACGCAAGCATCTGCAGTAAGACAACACCGGTAACCGCCGAAAGCTCATCGGAGAGCTCCGGCAGTCTCAGCACATGTTCAAAACGGTCAGCTTTCATCTGCTGTGTTGTGATCAGGATCACTCTGGCACCTCTGGCAATCGTTTCCTCAATGTTGGATACCGTCTTGGCAGCTACCTTCGGCTGTGTTGCCATTGCGATCACGACACTGTCCTTTTCGATCAGAGCGATCGGTCCGTGCTTCAGCTCTCCGGCATAGTAGGCATCCGCATGTACGTAGGAGACTTCCTTCAGCTTCAGGGCACCCTCCATCGCGGTCGGATAATCAAGCTGTCTGCCGATAAAATAGGCATCCTGACGGTACCGCAGAAGCTCTGCCAGTTCAGCGATCTTCTTCTCATATTTCAGGACATCTTCGATCGCTTCCGGCAGTTTCTGCAGATCCTCGATCAGCTGATACTGGTCAAAGACACCCCAGTCCAGAAGATCCGCCAGTTTGATATTCAGACACGTAAGCAGCACGAGCTGTGTCGTATAGGCCTTTGTGCTGGCCACAGAGATCTCAGGACCGGCACAGGTATACAGCGTCGCATCCGCCAGTCTTGTGATCCCGGAGCCGAGAACATTGACAATTCCTGCCGTTACAGCACCTTTTTCCTTAGCCAGTTTCAGGGCTGCGATCGTATCTGCTGTCTCTCCCGACTGCGATACAAAGACACACAGTGTATGTTCATCCAGGTAAGGTGAGCCATAGCGGAATTCACTGGCAGGCATCGCCGATACTGCGCATCTTGCCCTGGCTGAGATCTGAGTGACCGCATATACACAGGCATGATACGCCGTCCCGCAGGCAACGTAGTAGATACGCTGAATATTCCTGGCAGGCAGGCCCAGTTTCTCGATCTCCGGCATATAGACCATCTCACCGCGGAATCTGCCCCGCAGGGTTTCTCTCACAGCAGAGGGCTGTTCCTGGATCTCCTTCATCATGAACGAGTCATAGCCGCCCTTCTGTGCCGCATGCACATCATACGGAAAGACGATCCACTCCTCTTCCTGAGGCACACCGTCAAAGTCAAAGACCTGCAGAGAATCCGCCTTCATGATCACGGCCTGCCCGTCCTTCAGGGGCAGGATCTCATTGGTATAGGCAAGCAGTGCCGGTGCATCGCTGGCGCACATTGTACCGCATTTATCCCTGCCAAGCACCATCGGGCTCTCTTTCTTCGCCGCATAGATCACATCCGGCTCTTCCGTCGATACGATACACAGCGCAAAACTGCCCTGCAGCTGATGTACAGCCTTCAGCAGTGCCTGAAACAGCGAGAGATGCTCATGGTAGTAATAATCATCCAGCAGATGAACGACGATCTCCGTATCCGTCTCTGACTTGAACTTGTAGCCCTTCTTCAGCAGTTCTTCCTTCAGCGCCAGATAGTTCTCGATGATCCCGTTATGAACAAGCGATATCGTATTCTTCTCGTTCGTATGCGGGTGTGAGTTCATCTGGCTCGGGACACCGTGGGTAGCCCACCGGGTATGCCCGATACCGCACTTCTGGGGACAGGGAACTGTCTCAAGCATATCTTCCAGCTGTTTCAGTCTCCCCTTTGTCTTACATGTAAAAAGTCCGGAGCCGTCCACCAGTGTGACCCCGGCTGAATCATAGCCGCGGTATTCCAATTTGGACAGTCCCTGCATGAGGAAAGGCAGTGCCGGTTCAGCACCAATATAAGCGGTTATTCCGCACATGAAAAAACCCTCCAATCTGTCATGGAGGGTACCGAATGGCTCTGTTCAGCTCTCGCGAACTGTTTTTACCCATTGTTCAGGCCGTACCCGGCCTCCGGACCATCCGCCGAATATTTCGATAAGTCCGGTCCTCGTCAACTGTCTCAGGACAGTCCAGGCGCTCCGTTTGTGAATCTCAGCTCCACGACTCTTTCATTATACAGTATCAGCCGAAGATCGAGATCATGAACTTGACCAGAATCGGGAAAATCGTATAGACAGCCAGCAGTCTGACGATATGCATAATAGCGATCTTGGGAGACTCGCCGCCGATATCAGAGGCAATCAGCGCAAAGTCACTGGCTCCGCCCGGTGCCGAAGCAAACATTGCTGACACAAAGTCGATCTTCTTTGTCAGTGTCATCAGCCAGGAGATCAGGAAATTGACCAGCACGTAACTGGCAATCAGGATACATGTCGGAATGATGATCGAAGGAAGCTGACGTACGGTATCCATCGTGATGCTGAGACCGATCAAAGCCCCTGCCACGACCTGGACCCAGCGCTTGTACTTCCGGTCAAACATCGCTCTGTTGGTCGTCAGATTCAGCAGGATCACGCAGATCATCGAACAGCTTAATGCCCCGGAAGGAATCCCGAGGAATTTGCCGAAGATACCGCCGGCAATACCGACAGCAGCTGTAAGAATATGTCTTGCGACTCTGCGGTCGGGAATCAGATCATCCACGAAACTATGTACTTTGACGGTTTCTCCGGAATCTGCGGAAGGATCATGTTCCTCTGGCGGTACACGCTTGGACACATAAGTGATCATGCCCGGGAAGATCAGATACACACTGAACAGGCGGAATGACTGCACAAACGAAACGATCGCCGGATCCGCATTGAGATCATATGCCATCAGAGAAGTATCCACGACACCGCCGGGAACGCAGATCAGCCATGCCGTAGCCGCATCAAACCCGGCGATCTTGAACATGATAAAGCCGACAACCGTCGTAAATATCAGGAAACATACGACCAGGATCAAAGCAGGTTCGATCAGATCCTTCAGTCCCTTCAGATCTTTTCTGGTCAGACTGAGACCGATAAACATACCGCTCATGGACTGCGTAAATACCTTTGTGTTCGGAGGCAAGGAAGCCGCGTTTGTCAGGATGTTGAAAACAGCAACAGCGATCATGGACCCAAGCATAAACGGAATGGGCATCTTGATCTTTCTGGCGATATACACACCCAGAAGCCCTGCCAGAAGCGTAACAGGAACTGACAGGAAGAGATTACCGGCAATCACACTCATAGACCATCCTCCTCACGCAAAACTCACGGATAAGTCTGCCAATTCACTATGATAATAGATAAAATATGAATTTACCAATAAGAAAAAGCCGATATCTCTAATATTTGCAAGTGATACCGGCTTATGTATTATTTCAGTGCTTTTCTGACTTCAAACAGACTCTGTCCCGTCTCATCCGCAATCCTGGCGATATCTTCGAACTCCAGTTTTTCCTTCTCGGTACCATAGCCTGAAGAACGCTTTGTACGGACCTGCCCAAGAGCGGTCTCTTCAGTGACCACTTCCCTGCGCAGCGTATATCTGTCTTTCTTTGTCTCCCGCATGCCGATCGTTGTCGTATGGCGGAAGATCAGCTTCACGATATCTTCTTTTGTGCTTTCCGTGCACAGTACACTGAACAGGATACCGGGCCTGTTCTTCTTCATGTATACAGGTGTCGTAAAGACTTCCCGCGCACCGCCTGCCAGCAGTTTCTCTACAGCATAGCCGATCTCTTCACCGGTCATGTCATCGACATTGAAATCCAGTTCGATGGTCTGATCACCGGCTGTTTCCGTCTCTCCCCAGAACACTCTGACACAGTTGGCTGCCGGGAAATCCTTTTTGCCCATGCCGTAGCCGATCGCCCGTGTGCGCATTGCCGGCATCTCCGCGAAACGGTCCGCAAAGTGCTTCAGGAGGGCAGCCCCGGTCGGTGTGCAGAGTTCGCCTCTGATCTCCGTGCTGTAGATCGGCACATCGCGAAGGATATACGCAGTAGCCGGAGCCGGTACAGGCAGTACACCATGAGCACAGTGAACCGTACCGCTGCCGACATGGACCGGTGATACAACGATCTGTTCCGGTGCCAGCTTATTGATCAGCCAGCATACCGCCGTGACATCCGCCACCGCATCCTTTGTGCCGACCTCATGATAGTGGATCTCATCAACAGGTTTGCCATGGGCATGACTCTCCGCTTCAGCGATCAGCGCATAGACAGCCTTGGCATCTGCCTTTACCGCATCATTCACATGCAGGGTATCGATCAAAGCTTCGATATCTGCAGGATGTGCATGGTGGTGATGGTGATGATGCTCATGCTCGTGGTCGTGGTCGTGGTGATGTTCATGCTCATGGTCATGGTGGTGATGATCATGCATATGCTCATCTTCCTCTTCACCATGCACAAGCACTCTCATATGTGTGCCCTTGATTCCGCATTTTTCAGCTTCTTCGGGAATATATTCCACTTCGGGAATACCGAAACTGTTCATCTCGGCAATGATCTTCTCAGGCTCGGGAAACAGTTCCAAAAGTGCTGCCGTAAGCATATCTCCTGCTGCACCCATACGGCATTCAATAAATAATGTCTTCATGTGATTACCTCCGGAATGATCCCTTCTGAGATATCTGCGTACTTCTGTACACTGTTATCATAAATTCTATTGAAACGGTATTATCTCCGTCAATCATTTACGTTCTGATATTTTTCTTTGTGCTTCACGGATACACAGCATGTCTTCTTCACTGAGTTCTGTGTTATCCTTCAGGATCATCGTATCTGCGGTCACAAGCGCGATCACACGTGTATCATTGCGCCGGCATACGGCACAGGTACCGCTGTCATATTTGCCGTATTCCTCATCTTCCGGAAGACAGTCTCTGACCAGCAGCCCGTCATTCTCCGCATAGACCCGGTAGTAATTCACCTTGGCAAGGGTCAGTCCTTCGGCCGGAGCATTCTTGACTGCCGTTGTCTTTCGGCGCTCTTCAAGGATCTCACGGATCCTTTCGGGAGGGATCTTACCGCGTCCGACTTCCACCAGCATGCCGCTCATCATCCGCACCATGTAGCGCAGAAATCCCCTGCCCGTATATGATATGCAGAGGACATCCCCCTCCCGGCGGAAAATGATGGATTCCACGGTCCTGACCTGATCCGGTTTCTCCTGCAGAGATGTACTGTTGAACGATGTAAAATCATGCGTACCGACAAAGTACCGGGAAGCTTCTTCCATCTTCTCCACATTCAGCTTATAGGGGCACTGGAATACACGCTCACGGTTCAGAACATCATATTCACCGAGATTGATCCGGTAATCGTACTGTTTGGACAGAACATTATACCGGGCATGGAAGGTATCCTCTGCTTCCTCGACAGAAATGATATGAATATCCGGATGCAGGAAGGCATTCATCGCCCCTTTCCACTTATACGGTGTCATGACTCTGTCCGTATCAAAGTGGAATACCTGTCCCTCGGCATTCACACCGGCATCGGTCCTTCCGGCTCCTGTGATCTTCGTCGGCACACCGGTAATGGAAAAAAGCACCTCTTCGATCGTCTCCTGGACAGAGGTGTTGTTTTTCTGTGTCTGCCAGCCCGCAAAGCGTGATCCGGCATAGGCTACGGTGCACTTATATCTCTTCATCGGAAATATGCCAGCCAGATCATCGTTCCAAGCAGCAGGAATGCCCCTGCCAGCAGCAGATGATCTCTGGTCTCCATCTTCAGTACTTTATACCGTGTCCGTTTCTCACCCGGCGCATATCCCCTGGCTTCCATCGCGTTGGCAAGATCCTCCGCTCTCTGGAATGCTGAAACGAATAACGGTACAACAAGTGACAGGATCGCCATGATCCGCTCACTGAATTTACCTTCTTTGAGGTCCACACCGCGGCTTTCCTGGGCCTTGATGATACGGTTGGTCTCATCGATCAGATCCGGGATAAACCGCAGGGCAATACTGATCAGCATCGCGATCTCATGAGAGGGCACATGGATCTTCTCAAACGGTTTTAACAGATCCTCGATACCAAGCGTCATATCCAGCGGTTTGGTCGTTGCCGTAAGACATGTCGTGATCATGATCATCAGCAGCAGTCTAACAACGATGTACAGGGTCTGCAGTATTGCGTCGCTGTAGAGTGTAAAGCTGCCCAGGGTAAACAGGGGTGTACCGGTCTTCATTACCAGTGAATTGATCACCAGCAGGAAGACCATCATGAACATCATCGGTTTCATACTGCGCAGGATGTATCGGAACGAGAGTCTGGCGGTGACGATCACCGATGCCACGACCGCAAAGATGATTCCGTAGCCGATCCAGCCGGCAGGAAAAAAGATTGCGATCAAAACAACCAGCATCGCGCTGATCTTCGCTCTCGGATCCATTCTGTGGATCGGAGAATCCAGCGGTATATATCTTCCCAGCGTAAAATTACCCATGATGCTTCACCTGCTTAGCGATAACCTTCGCCAGTGTATCCGTATCCATGACATCTTCAGGCACCTGAAAACCTTTGGCAATCAGCATTTCCTTCAATGTGATCACATCCGGCGGCAAAACACCCATGGCTTTACATGCAGAACTGTCACGGAAGAATTCCCTGACCGTTTCATGTGTGCGGACTCTGCCGTTTTCGATCACGACGACCTCATCACAGTACCCGAATACCTGTTCCATATCATGTGTAACGATCAGCACAGTCTTGCCGTACTCCCGGTTCAGTTTGCGGAACAGTTCCATCATCGACTTTGTGCCGGCCGGGTCAAGACCTGCCGTCGGTTCATCCAGCACCAGCACCTTGGGATCCATCGCCAGGATACCGGCAATTGCCACTCTGCGCTTCTGTCCGCCCGATAATTCCAGCGGACTTCTCTCTTCGTATTCCTTGCCGAGACCGACCATCTTCATGGCCTCTTTTGCCTGTTTCAGGGCATCCTGTTCACTGACACCGAAGTTCTTCGGACCGAAGGCAATATCCTTCAGTACCGTCTCCTCAAACAGCTGATACTCCGGAAACTGAAAAACCAGACCGACCTTGCCGCGCAGCTCCTTCAGTCCCTTATGTTCACCGCCGGCCTCAATGACCTTATCCAGCACCGTCAGTTTGCCTGCAGTCGGTAACAGTAACGCATTCAGATGCTGAACCAGCGTACTCTTGCCGGAACCGGTCTGACCGATGATTGCTGTCATCTTCCCTTCCTTCAGTTCCAGATCAACATCGGAAAGTGCTACATACCTGTACGGTGTACCGTCACTGTAGATATGACTTACTTTTTCAAACCGTATTGCCACAGTGTATCCACCAGCCTTTCCTCGGTGATCTCATGAGGCGTTCTGACACCGTATCTGGCCAGTGCCGACGCAAATTTCATACTGTAAGGAACATCCAGGCGCAGATGTTCGATCTTCTTCTCATCACGGAAGATCTCTTCCGGTGTTCCGGTCATTGCGATCTCACCCTCATAGAGGACGATCACACGGTCACTGCTGACCACTTCATCAATATCATGCGTGATCGAAAGGATCGTCAGTCCCGTACGGGCATGCAGGTCCATGATCACCTTTTTGATCTCTGCTTTTCCCTGAGGATCAAGCATGGAGGTCGCTTCATCAAAGATCAGAATATCCGGATGCATTGCCAGTACACCGGCAATGGCAACACGCTGTTTCTGACCGCCGGAAAGATGTGTAGGTTCACTGTTCAGATATTTCGTCATTCCCACCTTTTCCGCAAACTCACTGATGATACCGTCCATCTCAGGCTGCGGAACGCAGTGATTCTCAAGCCCGAAGGCAATATCATCCCTGACCGTAGAACCGATAAACTGGTTATCCGGATTCTGGAAAACGATACCGATCCGCGAACGGATCTTATACAAATTTTTCTCATTCAGTTCCATACCGTCGATCATGATCGTACCGCTGTTTTTCTCGAGCAGGCCGGCCAGCAGTTTCGCAACAGTCGACTTACCGCTGCCGTTATGACCGATGATCGTATAGTAAAGACCTCTTTCGATACCGAAGGAGACATTCTTTACTGCTTTGGTATTCTCATCATATGAGAAGTTCAGATCTTTTACTTCAATAAATGCCATCTTGTTCACCTGCCCTATTATATATAAATATTCCGGCAGAAACAAACTATTCTGCCGGACATGATTGATTCATCATAAACAGACAGGTCTTTACTCAGAAAGAAGACGTTTTCCG
>CADBMY010000125.1 GCA_902795905.1 uncultured Erysipelotrichaceae bacterium | reverse complement strand
GATGTCACGGTTGATCTGATTGAGCATACCGAGGACACGGTCCAGGGTTAAACACACAAAAAAAGGAAGGATCATCTCAAGGATATATCCTTCCTTTTTACATGCCTGTTTTATCTTTCAGCCATCGAACGGGATGCGATTACATCCGCTCCTGTGCCCAGCAGATCATGGATGATCACCTGATCCATCGTGATCGGTGCCCTGACACTGACCTTACGGATCTCTTTCATGGCATCTTCCATCATGGACAGCGGGATCTCGGCAGATGTAATGACCGGCAGCACCCTGTGCTGACCGTTCTCCACCGTGACCGTAGATGTCAGAATACGCATCGGACAGATACTCTCCTGTTCAGCGTATTTCTTTCCGCGCGGACACTGGTTGCCGGTAACCGATATGACCGTATTGCCTTCCAGCTGTACACGCACACGGCATCCCATCGGACAGTTTACGCAGATGAGTTCTTTTTCTTCCATACTTATGCCTCCGTCACCTCAATGGTGATATCTCCTTCTAGTTCACCGAGCATCTTTTCCGTCAGCGGCAGCTGTTCCATCACCGAAGGCATCAGTTTTTTCTTCTTCAGTGTACGCAGGACCTTATCTCCGCTTTTCATCGTGATCTGTGCAGTTTCAAAGTTCTGTCTGACCCGGAAGAAGAAGTCTACACGGTGATCACATGAGGCATTGATCCTGCCCGGCACAACATAACTGACACCCTGTCCGGCAGATGCCTTATAGACCTTATCTGCTGTCTGTGTTCCCTTCAGCCAGCGTACAGCACCAAGAGCACTGCGGGCTGCCTCCAGTGTCACAAAGTCAACGAGATCATGGACATGAAGACCGTTTCCGCAGGCAAAGATACCGGGAACGGAAGTCATGTAGTTATCATCCACAACAGGTCCCTTGGTACGGACATCCATCAGAATACCTGCTTCATCTGCCAGATGATTCTCCGGAATCAGACCGACACTGAGCAGCAGTGTATCAACATCGAAATACATTTCGGTTCCGGGGATCGGCTTCAGATCCTTACCGACCTTACTGACTTCAATACGTTCCAGCCTGTCCTTGCCGTAGACATGCGTGACTGTATGACTCAGATACAGCGGAATACCGAAGTCCTCAAGACACTGCTTGATATTTCTCGGCAGACCGTTGGAATACGGCATCAGCTCTGCTACACCGTATACCTTGGCACCTTCAAGTGTCATACGTCTTGCCATGATCAGTCCGATATCACCGGATCCGAGGATAAATACATTTTTACCGGTCAGATATCCGTCTATATTCAGATATCTCTGTGCCTGTCCTGCGGTATAAATACCGGCAGGTCTTTCACCGGGGATCTCTACAGCACCCCTGCTTCTTTCATAGCAGCCAACTGCCAGGATCACAACATCGGCACTGACAGTCACATAACCCTCTTCAGGATTGACATACGTTACTTCCCGTCTGTCATTAAGTCCCGTGACCATCGTACCGCAGAGAACGCTGACATTCAGTTCTTCTGCCTTACGGATAAATCTCTCTGCATACGCGGGACCGCTGAGCTGTTCCTTGAACGTCTGCAGACCGAATCCGTTGTGGATGCACTGCTGCAGGATACCGCCTGCCTCTGCATCCTTTTCCAGCACCAGGATATCTTCTATACCGTTTTCCTTCAGCGTTACAGCCGCGGAGAGTCCTGCGCTGCCGCCGCCGATGATCACTGCCTGATAATGTCTCATTATCTGTTCTCACTTTCCAGGATCCGTGATGCTTTCGAATCCAATACGATATCCAGTGGTGAAACACCAAGCTCTCTGGCCAGAATATCCAGGACTCTTGGTTCGCAGAAACCTCCCTGACATCTGCCCATGCCCGGTCTGACCCGTTTTTTGACGCCTTTGACCGTATGAGC
Organism: uncultured Erysipelotrichaceae bacterium; assembly: GCA_902795905.1. Classification (GTDB taxonomy): domain Bacteria; phylum Bacillota_I; class Bacilli_A; order Erysipelotrichales; family Erysipelotrichaceae; genus Bulleidia. The sequence goes on along the minus strand of CADBMY010000125.1, from coordinate 1,598 downwards.
ACCGCAGGTACGGTGTATCGCATCAACGATCTCACCCTCGCTGATCTGCTCGCAGCGGCAGATGATCCTGCCGTATGCCGGGTTTTCCCTGATCACTTCCGCCCGCTCTTCATCTGTCAGTTCAGCCATGACCAGCGGACGTTTTCTTGTCATCACCGCATCGGGATCTTTCTCCAGTGTCAGTGACCTGCTGAGGATCTCGTTAATAATATATTCAGAGATAGCCGGTGCACTTGCCAGACCCGGTGACTCCACACATGCCGCAAAGATGAACCCGGGTGCTTCTTCACACTCCCGAATCACAAAATCATGTGTAGAACCGGATGGACGCAGACCTGCAAAATTACGGATCACATACCTGTACGGTACATTCTTCATGGTCTTGTTCAGATCTGCCCTGACACTGTCCAGTCCCTTAAATGTCGTACTCGTATCATCCAGTGCCTGTACAGGATCAGATGTCGGTCCCAGAAGTGTATTGCCGTACACTGTCGGAACTGCCAGCACACCCTTGCCCTTAACACCGGGCACCGGGAAAACGATATGTTTAACATATTCGACCTGATGATCCAGAACAAAGTATTCACCCTTCCTCGGCTGAATCGTAAAGCCGGGATCCTCACATACCATACGGGCGATCTTACCGGCTCCGGTACCGGCCGCATCGATCACATATCTGGTTTCTACATCACCATGATCTGTATGCAGGATATAACCGTTTTCGGTTCTGGCAATATCTCTGACTTCGGTATTCAGCATCAGATCGGCACCGTTATTAACTGCTGTTTCAGCACAGGCAATGGCAATCTCCCACGGATAAACTACAGCCGTTGTCGGGAATGACAGTACTTTTGTGACTTCATCACCAAGATTCGGTTCCTGACTGCGGGCTTCATCTCCGCTGAGGTATACATTCTCTATTTCCCGTTCGTCTGCTCTCTGCTTCAGTACCGCCAGGGTCTTTTCCTCGTCCTCTCCGCAGGCTGCCACATATGCGCCGACGACCTTACGAAGACAGCCGAGATCCTGACAGATCTTCTCATACATCCGGGCTCCGCGGACATTCATGCGTGCTTTCATGGTTCCGTCTTCAGGGTCATACCCGGTGTGGATGATCGCAGAATTTGCCATTGTAGCACCGTTGGCAATATCGTTTTCACGGTCAACAAGCGCAAGACGAAGACGATATCCTGAAAGATCCCTTGCCAGCATCGTACCAACGATTCCGGCGCCAATGATCACGATATCATACATAACTATTGTTCTCCTGTTATTTCTGTACACCATTATAGCACCAACATACGTATACTGCCCTGCAAAGTAAAATGAGTGATCTGCATCACTCATTCGGTTACAGAATTAGTTGCTTCTGTAGGCTGAACTGACTCAGTCGTCTGTTCAGGTATCGGTTCTGCCGGAGGCGGTTCAGGTGTCGAGTAATTGCAGTTTGCACCATCCCAGGTGCCGCCGTTCTGTGCACATGTCACTGACGGATCCGGTGTAGGATAATTGCAATTTGCGCCATCCCAGATACCGCCATTCTGTGCACACTGTTCGGCCGGACTCGGCGGATATGTACAGGTCGACCCATCCCAGGT
>CADBMY010000124.1 GCA_902795905.1 uncultured Erysipelotrichaceae bacterium | reverse complement strand
TGGCCGATCCTCCGCGTGCCGGTCTCTCCGATGAAATGCTGGAAGCGATCCTGCAGGCAAAGCCAAAACGTATCGTCTATGTTTCCTGCAACCCCGCCACTCTGGCAAAGAACCTGAATGTGCTGAAACATGCCTATCACATTGTCACGATCATCCCGTGGGATATGTTTCCGGGAACAGCCCAGGTGGAATCCATTACAGTCATGGTCAGAATGAATGAAAAAAACAACTCCTGAGGAGTTGTTTTCATATAAGACTACTTGGAAGCACTGACTGCCGTGACATGAGGCTGAGGGCCTTCATACCAGTACAGGAAACCTTCTACATCGATCTTATCGCCGACCTTGAGTTCCTTGACAGCCTTGTATACATCTGTATCCTTGCCTGTCAGATAGGACTCAACCGTGAATGAGTAGACCTGACCATCCTTGGAAACATTGAAGTACAGGTCATCACCCTCAGAACCGGAACCATCCCAGTTGTACAGGAAGGCATCACCGGCATCATTCGCTGCTTCGACTGTCAGACCCTTGAAGCTGACCTTCATGTTCTGCTTGTCGATCAGACCATCTGTACCCAGCAGACTTGTCACATCGATAGGTTCAGCAATGTAGTTGCCGTCGAGGATCTCCCACTCAGCACCTTCATCAATTTCAACTTCACCGGACCATACAGCTTTATAGCCGTGAACCTTGATCTTTGTGCCGGGCGTCAGTTTCTTGTATTCCTCTTCCGTGCAGGGCATGCCGTAGATGAAGTATCCGCCTTCAGCATCCTGTGTATAGAATCTTGCGGCGCCTTCCCACCAGGACTGACTGCCCTGAATGTAAGTCTCGATTGTTACTTCACTGCCGGTTTCTGCAGCAGCATACTCGGCATACGTCATAACGCCTTCACCCTTTTCGGTGTCGGCTTTTCCGGCTTCCTTGCCGCTTCCCTTACTGCATCCGACAGTAAGCAGAAGAAGTGAAGCCATCAGTACATTTCCTAACTTTTTCATTTCTTTCTCCCTATTCTGTGAAAATTCACAAATTAATTATACTCTTGTTTTCGTCAAATGCGGAAATTATATCAGTTCTGTGCGCGTTTCTTCAGCTGTTCTCTGCCGACATACAGCAGGATCATGATCCATGTTAGCACCAGTACGCCCAGCAGCGCTTTCGCCGTTGCCGGCAGCGGACCGAGATCCTCTTCCTCCAGGCTGCCTGTATCCGCCTTCTGATCAAGCCTGTACAGTGCCGTAACATTATCAAACTCCTTGTCGATATATGCTTCATCAACGGTCTGCTTGCGGCGTATGCTCTTGGCCGTATCCTCGATCATCTGTCCGGCCGCATCCCTGAGCGATGTACTGCCGTTGAATACAGGCGTGACAAATGTATTCTCAATATTCTCGAGAAGCAGCCTGGAAGCCGCAATCTTGACATGATAGTGCTCTTTCTGGTCACTGCCGCTGAGGGCAAGATACTCCTGGTATGCATTACTCTGCTGCGCCTTGGAAGTGACCGGGATATACCCTTCCGTCTCCGCATACGCTGTCTGTACCTCATTTGTCAGCAGATACTGTGCAAACAGCCATGATGCCAGAACTTCCTGGCTGTCAGCCTTATTGAAGATACAGATCGAGGGCCCCTGTGAGATCATCTGCGGATGTTCGGGGTCATACTGCGGGATCATCCTGACTTCCGTCTCAAACGGAACGACCCGCTCGGCAGGAATATCCATTAACGGTGCATCACTGCCCATCCATGTTGCTCCGGCGGTGGAATCAACCGCAAAGATGCACTGACCGGCATTGAAGAAGTTTCCGGGATAACCGGAGATCTTGAAGGTTGAGAAAGCATCGGTACGGACATTGTCAGCAACCATATGCAGGATCTCCTTTGTCGTATCGTTAAAGATCTCAACCGTGCCGTCAGGCTGCGAATACCCTGCCCCGCGCTGTTTCAGCATCTGGATCATCATGTTATCCGTAGACTTGTAGATAAACGGAAGCATCACCTTCTGTCCGTTAAGAACATATGTACCGTCCGCATCCTTTTCAGTTGCTGCCTGAGCAATTTCAAAGATCAGATCCCAGGTCAGGATCTCCGGAATCTCATACCCGAGTTTTTCCACGAAGGTCTTATTGATATACAGTGCTTCGGTTGAGCGCATGTAGGGAATCGCGTAATGCTGATCACTGACGATACATTCATCCAGAAACTTCGGGATCACTTCATCCCGGGCAGGACCGTCGTACTTCAGTGCACTGCCGCCGAAGCCGTACTGCTCATCCGCAAACAGTTCATCCAGCGGTACAACGATATTCTGACCGGTGATATATGTCGCAATATGATCCGGATAGGTTATACATACATTCGGTGTCGTATTCGTAGAAATATTCGTAATGACATCATTGTAGATACGCCCGTAATCCGTATACAGACGCATGTTAACGGTGATATTCGGATAGAGTTTCTCAAAATCACGGATTGCTTTCTCGTAGATCTGCGTCTGTGTCTTGTTCGTATCATTCTTCGCCCAGAATGTGATCTCATACTTCTTTGTCTCGTCAAAGTCCTCCGGGATCACAAACGCATGCATGCCCTTGGAGCCATGACACCCGCTTACCGTCAGTGCAAGCAGAAGAACACAGAGACAGGATATCAGCTTTCTCATCCCTTTGTGCCTCCCCGGGATACACCCGCCATGATCTTTTTGTGGAAGATCAGAAACAGAATGATCAGCGGTACGGAGATCACCACGACAGCAGCCATCATGGCCGGGATATTCTCCCTGCCGAAGCCGTTCTCACGGATCTCCTGAATACCGTTGGAGACAAGGAAATACGACGGTGAATCGGTGATCAGACGCGGCCATACATATGCATTCCAGCATTCGATGACCTTCAGGATCGTGATCGTCACGATCGTCGGCTGACAGATCGGGATCATGACCTTGAACAGATATTTCAAATCGGAGGTACCATCCACCTTGGCAGCCTTGTACAGTTCATCCGGCACCTGCTCAAAGTTTTCCTTCAGCAGATAGATATAAAAGACCGAGGTGATCGAAGGCAGGATCAGACCGGCAAACGTATTGCGCATGCCAAGATTTGTGATCGTAACAAAGTTTGTGATAATAACCAGTTCGTTGGGGATCATCATCAATGCCAGAAACAGCGTAAACAGCAGATTGCGCCCGCGGAATTCCAGCCGTGCAAAGGCATATGCAGCAAGTACTGTCACCACTAGCATGACCCCCGTCGTGATCAGCGTATAGATCACCGTATTGCCGAAGTAGCGCATCAGCGGAACAGCCGTAAACGCATCTGCATAGTTCTGCATTGTCGGATTAGCCGTGAACAGCTGCGGTATATATTCAGCATTATAGGATCCGTAGCTCTTTACAGAGGTCAGAACCATCCAGTAGAACGGAAACAGCACGATCAAAGCCCAGATCACGAGCAGAATATACGTAACCGTACGGATCACGCGCTGACGGCGCAGAGCAGATCTTTCAATGACATCAAAGTTATCTGTATTAGCACTCATTTCCGTCACCTCACGCATAATAGACTTTCTTGCGGCTGACCAGCAGATTGATGCAGGTGATCGTCAGCACGATCGCAAACAGGATCAGAGCTGCTGCCGAGGCAAAGGAAGGATAGCCGCCGCTGTCTCCGTACAGCATGTCATAGACATAACCGACGATCGTATTCATGCCGGCTGCGTTCAGATTTGTACCGAAGATCGCCACGACATCACTATATGCCTTGAAGGCACCGATAAACCCGGTAATGACCAGGTAGAAGATCATCGATGAGATCATCGGCAGTGTGATCCTGGTAAAGATACGCAGTCTGCCGGTACCATCCACCTTGGCAGCCTTGTACAGATCATCATCCACGGATGCCAGGGCACTGGTCAGGATCAGGATCTTAAACGGCAGCACCACCCAGACCGTATAGAAGCACAGCACAAACATCTTTGCCCAGTACGGACCTTCAATGAAATCTACGGAAGTACCGCCGAGAGCAGTAATGATCAGATTGACAAAACCCTCCGAATACGGTGTCTTCTTGAACAGGATCATGAACACAAGACCGACAGCCAGTGTATTCGTCACATACGGCAGGAAGAAGATCGTCTGGAAGAGTTCCTTGAACTTCGTTACCGAATTCAGTCCCAGTGAGATCAGAAGCGCAATACCCGTGGAAAGCGGTACTGTGATAATGACCAGAATAAACGTATTCTTCACAGCCTGCAGAAAATACTGGTCATGAAGGACGTAGGAATAATTATAAAGACCTGTACCTCTGTATGTCTGGGAGGCAAAGTTATAGCCTTCTTCGACGGAATAGACCATGACATCAAACAGCGGATAGACCATGAAAGCAGTCAGGAACAGCACCGCCGGCAGCAGGTACAGCCATGCCTTTGCGCTACTTTTTATCATGACCGTTCCTCAGTTCTGTATAGATGCGCTCTTCCGTGTCCTTGGCAAACAGACATACCTTCTCGGGTTTCAGCAGGAAATGCACATATTCCTGATCAGGATCGATCTGACTGCCGGAGCTGATGATCGAACGCACGACCGTATTCTCACACATGTCGTGTGTGCTGACGATACTGGTATCTCTGCCCATGACCTCGATCCGTGACAGTTTCGTACGGAAAGGTCCGTTCTCGTACAGGACAAAGCCCTCGGGACGGATGCCGACCCACACATCGCGGTCTTCACTGCCCGGTGCTTCAAGCACTGCCTCGTTGCCGATCCACAGTTTTCCCCCGGACAGTCTGCCGGCAAAGACATTGATTGCCGGTGTCCCGAGGAACTTGGCCACAAACAGATTGACGGGATCATCATACACATCCTGCGGTTTGCCGATCTGCTGCAGCTCACCGCGGTTCATGACAACGATCAGATCCGAGATCGACATCGCCTCTTCCTGATCATGTGTAACAAAGACAGTCGTGATCGCCGTTTCTCTCTGTATTCTTCGTATTTCTTCTCTGGTCTGCAGACGGAGTCTGGCATCCAGATTGGACAGCGGTTCATCGAGCAGTAATACTCTGGGCTTCTTGACCAGTGCTCTCGCAATCGCTACACGCTGCTGCTGACCGCCGGACATCTCACTCGGCTTTCTGTCCATCAGGGCTTCGATCTGTACCAGTTTTGCGGCTTCCAGAGCCTTCTCACGCATGACTTCCTTTGACAGCTTTGCGTCCCCTTTCAGATTCTCAAGCGGAAACATGATATTCTGTCTGACAGTCAGATGCGGATACAGTGCATAGCTCTGAAAGACCATGCCTACACCGCGGTTCTCCGGCGGCAGTTTCGTCACATCATCATCACCGAAATAGATCTTTCCTTCGGTCGGTGTCTCCAGTCCGCAGATCATATTCAGCATGGTGCTCTTGCCGCAGCCGGAAGGTCCCAAAAGACCCACCAGTTTACCATCCGGGATCTCAAAGCTGAAATCATTAACGGCTGTCACAAAGCCTCCGGTCTTGCGGTCCAGGCTGGGAAATCTCTTTGTCAGATGTTCCAAGACGATCTTCATATACGATCCTCCACTACATATGGTTACATTGTATCACTTACAGGCCTGCGTCTCATCTATTCCAATTTCGATTATAATAATCAAAAAGGAAGGTAAGTATATGAGCAGAACATGTTACTTTGCCGGAGCTACCGGGAATATCGGCAGAGGCGCCGTAAAGGCAATGGCGGAAAAAGGCATTAACGTTGTCATGGCAACACATGATCCGGACAGTGCTGCAGATGTCATCAGCATGTGCAGGGACCTGCCCGGACAGGTATGTGCAATTTCCAATAAACTGTCATACGACGAGATGTCCGCATATATTACCGACAAGTTCGGCTCTCTTGATATTCTCATCAGTAAGACCGGCGGTATGGACCCGCTGATCCCGCTCGAAGACATCACGGAGGATATGCTTTCTGCCAAATTCAGGCATCAGGTCATCGCTCCGTTTGAAATGATACAGGCATTTCTGCCCTGTCTCAGAAGATCAGCATCAGGCCGCATCATTCTGCATTCTTCTCTCGGCGCTGTTAACGGTTATGCCGGTGAGAGTATCCCCGACAGTATCGGACGCAGCGGAATCATCACTTTGACAAAAGTTCTGGCCAGGCAGCTTCTGAAAGACCGCATTACCGTTAACTGCATCGCCTACTCCGGGATGATCAACGATCATGAACCGAAACCGGGAGGATATGATACACGCATGTATACCGGAGATATTCCTCTCTCACGGCTTGCGGACAGCAGTGAATACGGTGCTCTTGTCAGCTATCTGGCTTCTGAAGAATCCGGGTTCATGACCGGACAGATCCTTGAACTGACCGGCGGAATGCATATCTGATCACTTCACAAAATGTCTTATTAACCAGTCAGCCTGATGATCAAAAGTCAGGCTTTCTGTATCTCCGAATTCTGCAGATACGGGATAGATATTGTGTGTTGCCCCTTCCGTAAAGGCGATCTCCTTATCTTCTGCCGCACTTCTTTCGTACAGGTATTCTGCCGCCAGATATTCATAGCCTCCGCTCATCCCCATGAACAGACTCGGACAGTGAATATACGGTATATTGCCCGGACCGCAGTTGAATGTATGATCCCAGTCGATGCCGTATACACCGTCAGCACCGACATGATAATCTTCATTTGCACGTACGGCAGCACCGGACAGGAATTCACGCAGCGACAGATTTCTGACCGTAAAGTAACTGCCGGATGTTGTTTTTCTTATCTGCGGCCTGCGGTGACAGTATATGATCTCTTCCGTGACCGTCCCGTCCCTGTGGATCAGCGGATACGGATGCCGGCTGTGTGCAAGCAGGGATATATCCTGCGGAATCAGCTTATTGCAGGGAGCGATCTGTGCGGCACCGGTGACCGGATACGGCATATCGTCACGGTATCTGCCTTTACCGCTTTCGATCCTTGCCAGTTCCTTTACCGCTTCATCGATAATACGGTTATTGCGCTCTGCCTGTGCCTTGTAGTACATCCTCCGGAAATCTTCGGAATAAACTGTGTCTTCTTCTCTGTATCCGTTATCTGCGGCATAGATATCAAAACGGTGATCCAGATCCATGCCGTTTCCTTCTTCGCTCACTGCCGGATCAATACTGAGCAGGGTCATTGCCCCGTTTCCGTAGTTAGCATCGATCAGCATGAGTCCGTCTGCCTTAGGCAGTACTTCATCATCCTTCAGTGTACAGGCATACAGCATATTCTCTTTCATGGAAGCAGGACCGTTTTCGGCTGCTCTCTGGTACGCTGTCATGATCGTAGCGCCGCCGGAGTGTCACATCAGCACAACATGTTCGATACCGGGGAATGCTTTCAGAAACAGCACGGCATCCCTGACTGCCAGCATCTGTTTTTCCAAAGACGTACGCTGTCCGGCACTGCCGCCGAGAGTAATAAAGCCTCTTTCCGCCAGTCCTCGTGCCATCGCAAAGAAACCGTAATCTGCTTCATGCATGAGAAGTATGCCTACTTTTGCCCTTTCATCCCGGTCAACAGGTTCATACAGGATACATTTGTTGTTTCCGGGCAGGACCACGCAGGTATCCTTTACTTTGTCATTGTCTGTTTTAATTATCGTTTGATCTGTTCTGTCGTAGATCAGCATATATATCCACCTCTTTCGTATATTTTACTAAAAGATCATTCGTTCATGTGCACCTCAATTTCAATTACCTGTTATACTGTAGCCATGAAATACGAAATGAGACCCGGAAGACTGGAACTGATCATGAGCCCTGCAGAGGAAGGCA
>CADBMY010000123.1 GCA_902795905.1 uncultured Erysipelotrichaceae bacterium | reverse complement strand
GATCAGGAGCATCGTAATGCACAAAACAGGCACATGTGTCTGATAGGCTTCAAGACTGGTCGGACCAATTACATCTATTCCGGCATTACAGAAAGCGGAAACAGCGGTAAATAACGATATCCAGAGTCCCTTCAGGGTACCGAACTCCCGTACAAAGAACAGCGCATACAGCAGTGCTCCTGCCCCTTCAACGATCAGTGTGCCCTGGATGATCCTGATCATGAACTGCAGGACACCGGCCTGTGTATTCAGATTCAGCGCATCCTGTAACATGATCCTGTCACCGAGAGAGAACTTCTTCCGGGTGATGACCATCAGCAGGGACAGTACGGTAATGATGCCAAGACCTCCGATCTGGATCAGTAACAGGATGATCACCTGCCCTGCTGTACTCCAGTAGCTGAATGTATCGACGACCACAAGACCGGTAACACATACCGAGGTGGTGGCAGTAAAGAGTGCTGTCAGAAACGGTGTAAAGGTGCCGGCCGCCGAAGCAAACGGACACATCAGCAATACCGTTCCCAACAGGATCGCCCCCAGGAAGCTCAACGGAATCAGATGTGCAGATGACAGTTTGATATTCTTCACGATACCGGACCTTTCACTAGTACTATATTACCTGTTCTGTAATCAAATTGTATACAGCATTCTTTCCTCAGTGCTGCGATATAACACACGCTGTGATCTGAAGAACCGATCATAGTAAAGCCGGTGCTCTCACACCGGCCTGTACGATCATTTGTTCAAACACGAATGGTATACAGAACTCTTACAGTCCGAAATACCGTTCAGCGTTCTTGTAGGCGATGCCTTCCGTGATCTTTCTCAGGGAAGCTTCGTTATTCGGATATTCACCGTTTTCTACCCAGTTGCCGATCATGTTGCACATGATACGTCTGAAGTAATCATGACGGGCATAGGACAGGAAGGAACGGGAGTCTGTAAGCATACCGATAAAGTTGCCAAACAGACCCAGGTTGGCCAGAGCTCTCATCTGGTCTTCCATACCTGACTTTGTATCATTGAACCACCATGCAGAGCCAAGCTGGATCTTACCCGGTACTTCATCGGACTGGAAGCAGCCAAGCAGTGTGCCGAGCAGTTCATTGTCTACAGGATTCAGAGAATACAGGATCGTCTTCGGGCACTCAGCTGTCTTGTCCAGCTCGTTCAGCAGGTTGGCGATCATCTCGCCGCAGTTGTTCTGGGCAATCATATCAAAGCCTGTATCCGGTCCGAGCTTGCGGTACATTCTCTCGTTTGCGTTTCTGTAGCAGGAATAGTGCAGCTGCATGGCAATGCCGAGGCGGTGATACGCCTTGCCAAGAGCCATCAGAACTGCTGTCTGATACTTCTCTGCTTCTTCAACCGTGATGCATTCACCGTTCATGACCTTTGTGAAAGCTGCGTTGATCTCTTCCTCGGTACCCTTGCGGAACGGAACGTAGTCAAGACCGTGGTCACTTGCACGGCAGCCCATCTCAGCAAAGAATTCCAGACGTTCGATCAGGGCATCGATCAGTTCCTGTGCAGAAGTGAATGTTTCCTTACCGACACTGTTTGCCAGCTTCTTTACATAATCCGTAAAGCCTTCCTTGGTGATGTTGATAGCCCTGTCGGGACGGAAGGACGGACATACCTTAACGGTGATCGTCTTATCCTCACGGATCTTCTTGTGCCATTCCAGAGAGTCTACAGGATCATCTGTCGTACCGATAAAGGCTACATTGGACTGTTTGATCAGACCGCGTACGGTCATGTTCGGGTCATTCTGCAGCATGTCATTGCACTTGTTCCAGATCTCTTCGGCATTCTCGAGGGTCAGCGGTTCCTTGATGCCAAAGAACTTATGCAGTTCGAGATTGCACCAGTGGTACATCGGGTTGCCGATGGCCATTTCGAGAGCTTCCACAAACTTCAGGAAACGCTCATAGTCAGGCTTATCACCTGTGATGTAATCTTCCGGCACACCGTTGGAGCGCATGACTCTCCACTTGTAGTGATCGCCGAAATAGGTTCCGTCGGGATTCTTACCGCCGAGCCATACTTCCGCCAGATTGTTGAACCTTCTGTCTTCATAGATCTCCTTCGGGGAAATATGACAGTGGTAGTCAACCAGCGGCATGCTGTCCGCGTAATCGTGGAACAGATGCTGCGCTGTTTTTGTCTCAAGCAGGAAGTCTTCATCCATAAATGCTTTCATGTTCACTTATCACTCCTATCTCTTGATATCGTAATTCATATTCATCAGATTCTTGATGGTCTCTACATCATCAATGATGTTGCCGTCACCGTGGATCGTATGCTTGATCACACTGCTGGCAACCGCAAAGTTGACCATATCCATCGGTTTGTAGTTATTCATCATCGCGTAGATCAGACCGCTGGCGAAGGCATCACCGCCGCCGACTCTGTCCAGAATATTGAAGGTAAACATCTTACTCTCAAATGTATGTCCCTGATACCACATATATGCCATCAGACTGTTCTCACTTCCTGAATGTGCATAACGTACATGACGTGCTATACATTTCATGTTCGGATATCTTTCAATAAACTTCTGGAAGACTTCATCCTGATCTTCATAACTCGGATGCATGCTCAAACCGTCTTTCCAGTCTCCCTTTGTGTGATCTTCTTCATCTTTCCACAGATGATATGGTTCGATACCGAAGAGCACATCAACATAAGGCAGACACTGGGTACAGTAGTCTCTGGCTTCTTCCCAGCTCCAGAGCAGAGAACGGAAGTTGCCGTCAAAGCTGACTGTCAGTCCCTTCTCCTTCGCTGTCTTCATCAGCCGCAGAGTAAACTCCGCACAACTGGGGCTCAGGGCCGGTGTAATACCGGACAGGTGCAGCCAGTCATAGCCTTCCAGCAGAGCTTCGGCATCGATCGTCGAGAAGTCAAACTCGGCAATTGCACTGTGCTTGCGGTCATACGTAACACGGGAAGGACGGATCCCGTATCCTGTTTCCAGGTAGTAAACACCCATTCTGTGGGTCGGTGTCTGTTCAGGTGTGGACAGGATCACCGGGGTGCAGTGTACATCGTTGCTTCTCAGCATACGTACAGCACTCTTACCCAGTGAGTTGTCCGGGACAACACTGAAGAAAGTACTGTCGATCTTCAGGTTGGCCAGAGCCAGTGCAATATTTGCTTCACTGCCGCCGTAGCTGATCTCAAAAGTCGTAGCAACACGGATCTTGTCGTAATTCGGCGGTGTCAGTCTCATCATGACCTCACCGAAGGTTATAAAACGTATACCGGGATGAGCACTGATCAGAGGATTATGATGTTCCATATCATTTCTCCTTGTATGGTTTCTGTTTATCAAGTTATTTATAAGACACTGAAGAGCAGATGGTGACATCTGCTCATTATGTTTAGCCTCTGACTCTGTCAACGATCTCTCTTGTCTGTTTGCAGAGATCAATGATCTTTTTCCAGTTGCCGTTTTCGATATCGTCAGCCTTTACCATGTAGGAACCGCCGCAGGCTGCGATGACCGGGCAGGACAGGTATTCTTCCAGATTCTTCAGAGAGATACCGCCTGTAGGCATGACCTTGAACATTGGGAACGGAGCGTTCATTGCCTTGATCTTTGCGAGACCGCCGGACTGCTCAGCCGGGAAGAACTTGACGACTTCATATCCGTAAGGAAGAGCCATCTGGTATTCTGTCGGTGTTGTTACACCGGGGAAGTACTGGATACCGAGTTCTACGCACTTGTCTGCGAGATCCTTGCTGAAACCGGGGGATACGATGAACTGTGCACCTGCATCCTTGGCAGCCTGTGCCTGCTCTGTTGTCAGAACTGTACCTGCACCAACGATCATCTCCGGGCATGTTTCCTTCATGATCTTGATGGCTTTGTCAGCGCCTGCAGCACGGAATGTTACTTCCGCAACCGGCAGACCGCCTTCACAAAGAGCCTTGGCAAGCGGAGCAGCATCTCTTTCGGGGTTTGTCAGCTTGATTACCGGTACGACACCGATCTTGGCAATAGCTTCATTTAACTGATTCATAATTTATTCTCCTCCTGTTATTCATCTATGATTATGCATTCTGCCGGTCTGTTTTCCTATTGTGCAAATTGGCAGAGACATGGCAATTATTGCGGTCTGTCATTACAGACCGCGGTAGAGCTCTTCCAGCATCTCTCTGGACTGGACTGCGTTCTCGTTTGTTGTATTCTCCAGTGTTGTCTGGATATACGGCTTTCTGGCTTTCATGAAGCTCAGGATCTGCTTATAATCCATTTCTCCGGTACCGGCAGCGATACTCTTGAGATCATCTCCCTGTACGACATAGTCCTTCAGGTGGACGACAGCGATGTCATCCCCAAGCAGATTGATTGCACGGTCGAAGAGTTCTTCACGCTCTTTGAGATTGCCCGGATACAGAATGTTGACCGGGTCAAAGATGATCCGCAGATTCCGGCTGCCGATCGCATCCAGTACGGTACGTGCTCTTTCCGGTGTACATACGATATGTTTCCAGACAGGTTCGATCGCCATGGATACGCCAGTGAGGAAACAGGCATGACGATGACCGCATACATTGCAAAGATACGCATGGACAGTGCACAGGAACTGCTGAAGAGCACAGCACTTCCGATACAGGATATTGCATCACTGTCCGGATATGATGATGCCGCATATTTCACAAGACTGTTCAAAAAGAAAACAGGCATGTCCCCGAGAGAATATCGGAAGAACCCTGATAAGAAATCATCCGAACAGCGCTGAAAGAAAAACGAGCAGGAATTCTGCCCTTCCGGGTATGATTCCTGCTCATTCTTTATACTGTCAGGTTCAGACTATGCAGTAATACTCTTCGTATTAACGCTTGACTCTGGCACCGGCACCGCCCATGACACCTTCAACTTCTTCCTTGGAAGCCATCGATGTATCGCCAGGGGTTGTCATTGCCAGTGCACCGTGGGCTGCACCGTAGTTAACAGCCTTCTCGGCATCACCGTATGTCATCATACCGTAGACCAGACCGGACGCGAAGGAGTCGCCGCCGCCGACACGGTCAAGGATCTCCAGTCCGTTGTATTCCTTGGACATGTGGATCTCACCGTCTGCCCAGCAGATCGCCTTCCAGTCATTGACTGTAGCAGTCTTAACAGTACGCAGTGTTGTCGCAATAGCCTTGAAGTTAGGATACTCCTTGGCAGCAGCTGCGATCATCTTGTAGTAACCCTCCAGGTTCAGCTCTTTGAGACCTGCATCGTTGCCTTCAACTTCAAGACCAAGGCAGGCTGTGAAGTCTTCTTCGTTACCGATCATGACATCGACATACTTGGCAACTTCACGGTTGACCTCACGGCACTTCTCGAGACCGCCGATCGCACTCCACATGGAAGGACGGTAGTTCAGGTCGTAGGAAACGATCGTTCCGTATTTCTTGGCAGCCTTACATGCGGCAATAACTGTATCGCAAGCCTGTTCGGACAGTGCCGCATAGATACCGCCTGTATGGAGCCATCTGACACCTAATGTTCCGAAGATGTAATCGAAGTCAAAGTCTTCCGGTGTAGCCTG
>CADBMY010000122.1 GCA_902795905.1 uncultured Erysipelotrichaceae bacterium | reverse complement strand
TATTCCATGATATAATTGACATACAGGTTTAAAGAAAGAAAAGACAATGGATGCGCCTGACAGGAGGTAATTTGTATGGCATTTCCGAAAGGGTTTTTATGGGGAGGCGCTACGGCGGCCAATCAGTTTGAAGGTGCGTGGAACACCGACGGAAAGGGACCTTCCGTTCCCGATCATATCCGCGGCGGTACGGTAAGCAGTCCCCGTCTCTGGGATAAGGAGATCGATCCGAATGTGTATTATCCTTCCCACGAAGCAGTAGATTTCTATCATCATTATGCAGAGGATATCGCCCTGTACGGTGAGATGGGTTTCAAGTGCTTCCGTTTATCGGTCAACTGGTCAAGGATCTTCCCGACAGGTATGGAGGAAGAACCGAATCAGGCAGGTCTGGACTTTTATCACCGCGTATTTGCGGAGTGCAGAAAGTACGGTATCGAACCGCTGGTAACGATCTCCCATTATGAACTGCCCTGGGGTCTGTCCGAGAAGTATAACGGCTGGACCGACAGAGCTGTGATCGACTGCTATGTGCGTTATGCCACAACGCTGTTTAAAGAGTATAAGGATGAAGTAAAGTACTGGCTGACCTTCAACGAGATCAATGCCGGAGCTAATTCCTTCGGCCGTATTCTTTCGCTTGGCATGACCGGAGAAGACGGCAAACCGATGTTCGGCATGAAGGAGACACCGGAGCAGGCAAGTGACCGTTTCACGGCTCTGCATAACCAGTTTGTTGCCAGTGCCAAAGCCGTAAAGATCGGACATGAGATCAATCCTGAATTCAAGATCGGTCTGATGATCGCCGGCATGATGTCCTATCCGTATTCTCCGAATCCGCTGGATGTCAAGAAGACCCAGGACAAGATGAATATGGGCAACTGGTTCTGCGGCGATGTACAGGTACGCGGCCACTATCCGTATTACGCAAAGAGATTCTTTAAGGACAATGGCATTACGGTCCGTACGGAACCGGGAGATGAAGAGATCCTGAAGGAAGGTACTGTAGATTTCTACAGTTTCTCCTACTATATGAGTTCCTGCGAATCTACGGATCCGAGTCTGGCAGCAGCTTCTGGCAATATCCTGACCGGCCTGAGCAATCCGTATCTGAAGGCTTCCGACTGGGGCTGGCAGATCGATCCCGAAGGATTGCGTATCTATCTGAATGAAGTATACGGAAGATATGAGATCCCGATGATGGTCGTCGAGAACGGTCTGGGTGCCAACGATGTGCGTGCCGAAGACGGCAAGTTCCATGATACATACAGGATCGAATACCTGCGTGATCATATCAAGGCGATGGAACAGGCAATTGAAGACGGTGTTGAACTGATGGGTTATACCATGTGGGGATGCACGGATCTGGTGTCCGCATCTACCGGTGAGATGAAGAAGCGTTACGGCTTTGTCTATGTCGACAAGGACAATGACGGAAACGGTGATCTGCACAGAGAACGCAAGGATTCATTCTACTGGTTCAAGAAGGTCTGCGAGACCAACGGAGCAGATCTCGATTAAAGAAATAATTCAGGAATACCATGACTTGTGCATTTACTCACAACAGGCACGGGTGATATAATACTGTAGGAAAAAAAGGGAGGTGTCCATATGGCAAAAGTAACAGTAAAGGACCTTAACGTCAAAGGTAAGCGTGTTATTGTACGTGTTGACTTCAACGTACCGCACAAGAACGGTGTGATCACGGATGACAACCGTATCATCGCAGCTTTACCGACAATCAATTATCTGACTGAAAACGGTGCGAAGGTTATCCTTCTCAGTCATCTCGGCAAGGTAAAGACAGATGAAGACAAGATCAAGAATGATATGTCCATCGTCGCTGCCCGTCTTGCGGAAGTACAGAGCGCACCGGTGAAATTTGTGAATGCGACAAGAGGTGCAGAGCTTGAGAACGCTGTAGCTGAAATGAAGGAAGGCGAGATCGTTCTGATGCAGAATACCCGCTATGAAGCAGGCGAGTCCAAGAATGACCCTGAGCTGGGTGCTTACTGGGCTTCTCTCGGCGATCTGTTCGTCGAAGATGCTTTCGGTTCCGTACACAGAGCACATGCGTCCACAGTAGGTATTCCTACGCATCTGCCGGCTGCTGTAGGCTTCCTGGTAGAGAAGGAACTGAATGTTCTGGGCGGTGCCCTGAATGATCCTCAGAGACCGTTTGTGGCGATCCTCGGCGGTGCCAAGGTCAGTGACAAGATCGGTGTTATCGAGAATCTGCTCAAGATCGCTGACAAGGTTCTGATCGGCGGCGGTATGGCTTATACATTCCAGGCTGCAGAAGGCAAGAAGATCGGTACATCCCTGCTGGAAGCTGACAAGGAAGATCTTGCAAGAGACTTCATGGCAAAGGGTACCGGCAAGCTGTTCCTGCCTGTTGATACAGTTATTGCCAATGACTTTGACAATCCTACAGATATTAAGACAGTCAAAGCCGGTGAGATTCCTGATGACTACATGGGACTCGATATCGGTGATGAGACAATTGCTGAATTCAAGAAGGCTCTTGAAGGTGCCAAGACAGTCTTCTGGAACGGACCGATGGGTGTTTTTGAAAAGCCTGAATTTGCCAAGGGCACGATCGAGATCTGCAAGGCTCTTGCGGAACTGGAAGGTGCTACAACGATCATCGGCGGCGGCGACAGTGCTTCGGCTGCCAAGAACCTCGGCTATGCTGAGAAGTTCAGCCACATTTCTACAGGCGGCGGTGCTTCCCTGGAATACATGGAAGGTAAGGAACTGCCCGGTGTAGCAATTATCCCGGAGAAGTAATCATGGCCAGAAAACCTATTATTGTCGGTAACTGGAAGATGAACAAACTCCGCAGTGAAGCGGAAGAGTTCATGAAGGGTATCGAGGCATACCTGACCGGTGAGGAGAAAGCAGACTACGGTATTGCGGCTCCGTTTACCTGTGTAGATGTATGCGTAAAGAATGCAAAGCATCTGATCGTCGGTGCTGAAAACTGCAACCAGAAGGACAGCGGTGCCTTCACCGGTGAAGTCAGCGTACCGATGCTGGAAGAGATCGGTATCACATACTGCATTATCGGTCATTCTGAAAGACGTACATACTACAACGAGACAAACGAGGCTTGTGCTGCCAAGGCAAAGCGTCTGTTTGCGTCGAATATCACACCGATCCTCTGCATCGGTGAGACCGAAGCACAGTATGATGCCGGTGAGACAGCAGATGTTATCAAGACACAGCTGCACGGTTCTCTTGCAGGTCTTACAGCAGAAGAAGTTTCCAGAATCGTTATCGCGTATGAACCGATCTGGGCGATCGGCACAGGCAAGTCTGCAGACAAGGATATCGCTGAAAACTGCTGCAAGCTTGTTCGTGATACAGTCAGAGAGATGTACGGTGAGAAAGCTGCTGAGGCTGTCAGAGTTCAGTACGGCGGCAGCGTCAAGCCGAACAACATTGCTGAATACATGGCATGCCCGGATATTGACGGCGCTCTGATCGGCGGTGCTTCTCTGAAGGTTGATTCCTTCATCGAGATCATTGACGCTACTAAATAACAAATAAGGCTAGGAGGAAAACGAAAATGCCCTTAATTGAAACAGTATATGCACGTGAGGTGCTTGATTCCCGCGGTAACCCTACCGTAGAGTGTGAAATTACAACAGCTTCCGGTGCTTTCGGAAGTGCTATCGTACCGTCCGGTGCTTCCACAGGTGAGCGTGAAGCAGTTGAGCTGCGTGACGGCGACAAGAAACGTTACCTTGGCAAAGGCACACTGAAGGCTGTTGCGAACGTTAATGAAGTTATCGCTCCGAAACTCGTTGGCATGGATGTTACAGATCAGACACTGATCGATAAGACACTGATCGAACTTGACGGAACAGAGTTCAAGTCCAACCTCGGTGCCAATGCGACACTGGCTGTATCCCTGGCTGCAGCAAGAGCTGCTGCTGACTTCTACGGAATGCCTCTGTACAAGTATATCGGCGGCAACAATGCCAAGGTTCTGCCGGTTCCGATGATGAACGTTCTGAACGGCGGCAAGCACGCTGACTCCAGCGTTGACCTGCAGGAATTCATGATCATGCCTGTCGGTGCCAAGAGTGTCCACGAAGCAATTCGTATGGGTGCTGAAACATTCCACAACCTGAAGACGATCCTGAAGAAGGCCGGATACAACACTAACGTAGGTGATGAGGGCGGTTATGCGCCTTCCTGCACAAAGGGTAATGAAGAACCTCTTGAGCTGATGGTTGCGGCTATCAAGGCTGCCGGATACAAGCCCGGTAAGGACATCTGCCTGTGCATCGACGCTGCTTCTTCCGAGTTCTACAATGCCAAGACAAAGAAGTATGAACTGAAGCGTTCCGGTATGGGCAATAAGACAACTGATGAAATGATCGATATGTATGCTGAATGGTGCGAGAAGTATCCGATCATCTCCATCGAAGACGGTCTTGACCAGAATGACTGGGAAGGCTGGAAGAAGCTGACAGAGCGCCTTGGTGACAAGGTACAGCTGGTTGGTGATGACCTGTTCGTCACTAACACAACATTCCTGAAGAAGGGTATTGAGTCCGGTGTTGCCAACTCCATCCTGATCAAACTGAACCAGATCGGTACCCTGACAGAAACCATGGATGCTATCGAAATGGCTAAGGAAGCCGGTTATACAGCAGTTGTTTCCCACCGTTCCGGTGAATCCGAAGACTCCACGATCGCTGATCTCGTTGTTGCGACAAATGCCGGTCAGATCAAGACAGGTTCCATGAGCCGTACAGACCGTATTGCCAAGTACAACCAGCTGATGAGGATCGAGGACAGACTCGGTACTGTTGCTCAGTACAAGGGCAGGGAAGCTTTCTACAACATCGAGAAGTAAGCTTCTGAACAATCCATAAACAGAAACTGTCTCTCATCTGAGACAGTTTTTTTCTGTCTGTAAGCCATCCTGTGCATCATTCACCGCCGGCAGGGATTAAGTGTATAATGATACAGTACAGCTTACGGTAAGCTGTATGTGCTGATTATACCCGCATGGAACAGATGCGGATCAATAGACGAAAGGAGAACGGAGGCAGATATGAAGAGAATACTGATGGCAGTACTGTGCATACTTCTGTTTACAGGATGCACAAAGCCTGAACAGCCTGCAGAGCCGACCCCCGGCAGTATGAAGATCAACGAGATCTATACTGCACTGCCGGAAGAGAATACATTTGAGATCATCGATCAGGAGAGACTGACAGCACTGATCGAACATGGTACTGCGGTCGTCTTTCTCGGTTTTCCCGAGTGCCCGTGGTGTCAGGCATATGTGCCGTTTCTGGATGAAGTTGTCAGGGATGCCGGGACACAGGTGTTCTACTACAATATTTACAAGGATAAAACAGATGACAGGGAGTACTACGATCATGTCGCAGAGCTGATCAATGCACGTGATGATACGATCCTTGCGTATGATAATGACGG
>CADBMY010000121.1 GCA_902795905.1 uncultured Erysipelotrichaceae bacterium | reverse complement strand
GCTAAGGCAATGCTCTTCATCACATCCGGTTCTGTTACCGGCGCATCGGAGCCGTTTCCTGCAAGCACACTGTGATACAAGGACGCAAACGGATAGGAAGTATTCGCTGTTTCGGGAATGACCTTTGTCTTTAAAATCGAGGCATCATCCTCGATGAACAGCGACTGGAAATACGCATCCAGGTGCATCTCCTTCACCTTTTCGATCTGGTCTTCACGCATGATCTGACAGTGTACGATACCGTAATGCAGCGGATTGCCGGGCAGTACATACTCCTCATATACACGCAGGACCTGATCCAGAGCTTCATCCCCTATGGCATGAGTGATCGCAGGCATGTTGTATCTGTTGGCCAGTCCGATAAAGGTATCCAGAGTGTCATCATCATGGATCAGAATACCGTGATTCTCAGGATCGTCGAGATATCCGTCACGAAGCGCTGCCGTACCGGCACCCAGAGAACCGTCTGCGATCATCTTCAGGGGACCGATCCGGAACATGTCATCACCGACACCGGTCGTATAGCCCTCATCGAGAAACTCCGCAAGATCTTCCGGGGTATTAAATTCGCACTGTTCCGAGATACGCACGGTAAGCTCATCCCGGTATGACATCTGCATCAGGATATCCGTGACGGTCTTCCAGTCCCTGCCCAGAGCGATAAAATCATCACTGCCGACCATCGTGATGCCGCAGCGGTTCAATTGCTTCATCGCCTTGACAGCCCAGCGTCTCAGCGTATTTCTGTCCGGATCCTCACTCAGCGCCGTGATCATCGTCATGGCGTTTTCTTCAAGGATGCCGTGTTCATAATCGACAGCACCGCCGGGGATCTCTGTATCTTCCGTAATTCCCGCAAGTTCCAGAGCTTTACTGTTTACGGTCATCACATGACCGCAGGAGCGCATCAGGACGATCGGTTTATCACGGCTGATGTCATCCAGCATCTGCTTTGTCGGTCTTTCCGGCTGTGTGAATCTGTCTTCGTTATACCCGTAGGCAGTGATCCATGTACGTTCAGGATCATTCACATGTCTGCGCACTTTTGCCAGTATATCTTCAATACTGCGGGCATCGTCAAGACGTATACTGTCCAGATACATCCCGTAACCCAGCAGATGCATATGCGTATCGGCAAACCCCGGTGTCACAAACGCTCCGGCAAGATCGATGACTTCATCTTCGTCTGTTACTTCCTGCAGGATCTCTTCGTCACTGCCGGTCTGAATAATATAACTGTCACGGACAAGAAATGCCGTATCCTTTGTATTTCTGATCTTTGCGTTTATATAAGCCTGAAACATAAAAGACCTCAACTTTCCGATACAAGTATATCAGTATTGAGGTCTTTCGATAATCCTTACAGATCTACAGGGACTGGGCAGCCGGCGCATGCATGGAACAGATGACCGGCAGATTGCCGTTGCGGATACGCAGTTCATCGATCATCTGCTTTTCTTCTCCGGCATTCTTCAGCACGACTTCATAGCTCAGCTGATACATCGCTCCGAGATTGACCGTCTTGACCGTCTCCAGATGATACGTTCCGGCATATCTTTCGAATACACTCTTAAACGCATCGACATAGTCCATGTCCTCGGATACCGTGATCCGTACATGACGGAAGTTCTGATTCTCCGTCAGTACAGGTACCTTGTACAGTACCAGGGCAGCAGCGAGAACGCCGACCGTAAAGATCAGGGCATAGACAACATATCCCATGCCGGAGGCAAGTCCTGCCGCCATGGCCAGGAAGATCACCGCGATATCACTGGCTTTTCCGGGCATCGAACGGAAACGCACCAGGGAGAAGCTTCCGGCTACGGCGACACCGATACCGAGATTGCCGTTGACCAGCATGATCACATTCATGACGACAGCCGGGATCAGTGCGATCGTGATCAGAAAGTCCTTCTTCGCATTGACAGCCGATCTGTACGCTGCTGCGATCAGCAGACCGCACAGGATACTGGTGAAGAAGCACAGCGCAAACTGCTGTATCGTAATAGAATTTACGGTATTTGTTAATACTGAACCAAACATTGTCTTACCTCCGTCTGCGGCATGATCCCGCAGTTATATATCTGTCCGTGAGCCGGTGATGCGTGCATCAGTGTATAGATCTTTCCGTATTTGGAGAAGGATGTTCTGCAGATATGCATTTCCGTCAGAGCATCCGTTAACCAGAGCGGATATCTGTTCATGACCTTGACTTCCATCAGTACCTGATCTTCATCAAGAAGCGGTTTATCCTCCGTACGTGCAAAGAGATCGAGATGATCTGTACGGTAGCGTATATCCGTATCGAAGGTGATCCGTACATCTGCTTCACGTTTGCCGGCATAGGCTCTTCTGCTGTACGAGATGTACAGCTTACGCTCGGCGCTGTAACGCTCCAGCATGACACTGATCTCTGCGCCGGTGCGGTCTTTTACATACCTGCGGTCCCTGTGATCAAGGAAGCGTTCAGCATCATCCAGGTCAAGCATCGTTCTGCGCTTGTATACGATCCCGTCATATTTCTTCTTGATCTCCGCAAACACCGGCATACCTTCCACCGGATCACCGTAAGAGCGCAGTCTCAGTTTTTCCTTGTACATGGGATGTTCAAGCGATGCTGCGATCATCTGACTGTCCGGTGAATCGTAGTAGATATTATGCAGTGTATACTGCGGATGGGCATCATCCTTCAGGTGGTCACCAATCATTCCGGTTATCTCTTCTGCCTGTGCTTTTGTGATCATGAACTTATGTTCAACTCTGGCAAATGTATCAATGTATGTCTGTGTCATCTTCAGGTACCTCCCTTCGATGATGTAAGCATACGGGCTGAAAATGAACGCGAATTGACACGAATGTGAACTTTCCCTGAACTTCTTCCGAATGCTCATTCACAAAAAAATGAGGCATTGCGCCTCATTGTGTTTCAGTCGGTTAATACCCCTTCAGCCCTGAGCTGATCCTTCAGGAACCGCAGCTGGCCGCCGGCAAGCACGACTTCCATCTCGGAGTCCGTCAGTTCAAGTTTTACCTTGAAATCAAATCCCTGTGTCTTGTCCGTTATGGTCACCTCCCGGCTGCGGATCTGTTCGGGGAAGTTATCGATATGCAGGATATCACCCATTTCCAGCCTCTGATAATCTTCCTCTTTTTCAAACAGCATCGGTACACGGTCATGGCTGTTGCTGCATCCATACCGCCGACGCCGATCGCCAGCATACTGATTCCGGTATATCTTTCATATGGATCTGTCTACAAAAAACCAATACGTCATAAACGTATCAGTTTTCCAGCCACAGAATATGGGTATCAAAGAACTGTTCCTGAAAGCCTACAGCATCGATTACAGCCTGTCTCTCATAGTTTGTATCTTTCGCTACGACCCACTTGGATTCAGTGTCATCACGGCGGATGATCACGGCGATCACGGTACCGGTAAAACTTTCCAGTGCTTCTTCAGGACCGAAGACATAGGCATCCTGGAACTCTCCGTCAGACGCCAGGATCTCTTCTACATAGCCGTAATTGCAGAGATAGCGGATATCCGCAAAGGTCGGATGGAAACTTCCGTACGGCCTGTCTACGGTCACCGTAACGGTTTTGCCAAGATACTTCCTCTGCAGGAAGATCTCCATCGGGATATACCGTATGCCGTCTTTTTCCTGTACATCATCGGCTGCCGTAAAGCCAAGATGTTCATATACCGGTTTTGCCTTCTCTGCCGCATTTACACTGATCCTGGCATACCCGGCATGTTCAGCTTCTTCACACAGTACTTTCAGCAAGTCCCTGCCGATGCCCTGCTTCTGTTTCTCCTTTCGGACAAAGAACAGAGCGATATGATACTCTTCATCATAGCCAAGTGCCCCGCAGAGATCTCCGTCATAAGCACCAAGCCAGCATAGACCCGGTCCCTGATCCTTCACAAATGACATGAATGAGGAGATTCCCTCCGGTGATCTGCTCAGATCGGGATCGGACAGGAATACCTCCCGGACAAGATTCAGCGCATCATTGATCTCTTCACGGTCAAGCCTGCGGATCTCCATCAGATCTCCAGTTCACGGTCATAGAGCGGGAAATCTCCTCTGACCGCCTTGTTTTCAAGATCTTCACTGTAGTAGAACGAGACGACCTGACGGTCTCTGGCAAAAGGAACTGCCAGTTCTGCTACTCTGTCCAGCAGATCCTTGTCTTTCTTATCTGCTTCGACGATCAGCGCAAAGGCACTTCTGATGCCGACATTCATCTGCTTGAGCCAGACTCTGCTGATCTCCGGGATACTGCGGCACTGCTCATATACTTCATTGGCAAGAGCTGTCGGATACGTTGCCGGCTCTGAGAAAGACGCATTTTCAGGTACCGTACCGTTCTTCAGTTCGCTTTCCTGTACAGGTTCCTTCGGTTTTTCTCCTTCACCGGTCAGTCTGCGGATCAGCTCCTTCGGCAGGAACATGCCGTCACTCTTGGGATTCACGGCCAGACCTTCCGCACCGTTGTTGGCATCCATGAACATCCTTGCATAGTCACGGATCGTCCGTACGATATACTGCAGGTTGCCTTCCTGATCGATCGGCAGCTTCCTGGCTTCATCAAAATCCGTAAAGGCCGGGAAGAATGTCTTATTCTGATCGGTATTGATCAGAACATACTTGATACCGGTATTGGAGGGCATGTTTATCCTTCCGTTCTGGTCAGGACGCAGATCTGCACTGAAGATGACCGGTGCCAGAAGCTTGGCATTGCTGAGAGCCTCAAACAGCTTTACTTCGTTTGCCGGTGTTCTTGCGGCCTTCAGTTCTTCAAGAGCTTTTTTCAGTTCGGGATTGGTGATCGGGCGATTCTGATTCGGTTTACTCTGATTTGTTTTTTTCTTTTTCTTCTTATTTGCCATAACTGTCTCCGGGTATTATTATAACAATTCTTCGTGAGAATGATTATAATTGTTACGATGGGAGGATGTCTATGAAATCTGTTAAATGGAATTCCCCGGTAGTACTCAGCTTTGCCCTGATCAGCGGTCTTGCGCTTATTCTGAATATCCTGACCGCAGGTGCCAGCAACCGGCTCGTCTTCAGTGTATACAAGGGATCACTTACCGATCCTCTGTTCTATGTGCGTCTGTTTACCCATGTGCTTGGTCACATGAATTTCAGCCACTACACCAACAACATGATCCTGTTTCTGATGGTCGGTCCCCTGCTTGAGGAAAAATACGGCAGCCGCTGTTTTCTCGAGATCATCGTTGTGACAGCTTTCATTACCGGCCTGATCCACGTCTTACTGCCGTTTAGAACAATGCTTCTGGGGGCAAGCGGTGTTGACTTCGCGCTGATCATCCTGGCTTCGATCACCGGTACACGCAAAGCCGGTGAGATCCCGATGACACTGATCATCGTAGCCCTGATCTATATCGGCCAGCAGGTCTATGAGGGTGTTTTCGTTGCCGATAACATCTCGCAGCTGACACATATCATCGGCGGTCTTGTCGGTGCGTTCTGCGGCATGTATCTGAGCAGACAATAATTCAGGTGATTTTTCCTGCATGTTCACCTGAAGTTCACATTCGGGACCTATAGTATAAACGTAAGCAAAAAAGGAGGCTTTGATATGAGTGAAAACATGAATAACGAAAAGTTTGAAGATATCAATGCTGAAAATAAAGAAGCAGTATCTTCCCCGGAGCTGACGGAACCTGCACCGCAGACCGCAGCTGAAGAAACCATCCATACTCTTGAGCAGCACGCTGAAGAAATGCAGAAAACATACGCAGAGACGGAATCTGCCAAACCGGCACCTGAGCTCACGCTGAAGGCTGAACCGGCACCGGCCAAACCGGCTGCCCCTGCCGAAGAGAAAAAGGAAAAGAAGACGCACCCCGTGCTGATCTGGGCCCTGAGCGGTCTGATCGGTCTTGTCGGAGGCTTCGGCGGCGGCTATCTTGCGGCAAGTACTTTTGCCAGGAATGCTGAACCGACGATCATCTATCAGGACCCCGAAAAACAGTCCGGAGATGAAACACAGGTAACAACGATACCGCAGGCTGTCACTTCCTCAGGTCTTTCGATCAAGGAGATCGCAGCCAAAGCTGCGCCGAGTGTTGTCGAGATCGTCGTTGAAGCAGAGACCCAGTCCTACGGCTTCTGGGGCGGTACATATATCGCCAAAGGTGCCGGCAGCGGTGTCATCCTGAGCTCTGACGGATATATCATCACCAATAACCACGTTGTAGAAGATGCCCAGAGCATTACTGTTACAACCTATGACGGTAAGGAATACCCGGCAACTCTGGTCGGTACCGACAAGAAGATGGATATCGGTGTGATCAAGATCGAAGCCAGCGGCCTGACCCCGGCAGTGATCGGTGATTCCTCCGTTCTTGAAGTCGGTGATCTGACCGTAGTTATCGGTAATCCTCTCGGTACCTTAGGCGGCACCGTCACCAACGGTATCGTTTCCGCCACAAACCGTGAGATCGTGATCGACAATGAAGCCATGAACCTGATCCAGACCAATGCGGCCATCAACAACGGCAACAGCGGCGGCGGTATGTTCGATGCCTACGGCAATCTGATCGGTATCGTCAATGCCAAGGACTCCGGACTGACCAGCAGCGGCGCAACGATCGACGGACTCGGCTTTGCCATCCCGATCAATGATGCGATGGATGTAGCACAGGAACTGATCGAATACGGTACAGTCACCAACAGACCGATGATCGGTGTCAATCTCTCTACGCTCTCCTATGACCGCGGACAGTACAAAGCGGGATTATACATCGCCGATGTCATGAGCGGATACGGTGCTGAAAAAGCCGGTCTGCAGGCATACGACAGGATCGTCAAGGCTGACGGCACAGACATTGCCACATATACAGATCTCTCCCGCATCATGCGTTCGAAGAAGATCGGTGATACGATCGTGCTGACGATCGAACGTGAAGGCAAGACCTT
>CADBMY010000120.1 GCA_902795905.1 uncultured Erysipelotrichaceae bacterium | reverse complement strand
ATGCATGACAAAACTCTTATACGCATTCCATTATACCTTGTGTTTTTCTCCGCTTACAATGCATAACAGTGTGATGAAAGGTAAATACGTCACAGAATGTCTGGGATGCGCTTCCCAGATCAGCGTAAACAGGATCGTCGCCATCCAGAAGATCTGCAGAACGAGTTTCTTCTCATCACCGTATAGAAAACCTCGGATGATCAGCAGATAAACGATCACGTTATATGCCTGCATATATCCCCGGAACCATTCCGCATACTTTCCGTTAAGTACCTCATGCATAACTGATTCACGTACGGCATATTCCGTAAACTGTCTGTATCCGTGAGGACCGTCACACCAGAGAGTCATCTCCTTGACGACGGCCAGACGCAGATTTCCGGCAATCCCGTTCTCCTTAAGATTCCCGTATATTCTTTCCCGGCATGCCTGCACCTTCTGCGCATGGAGAGGAAAACTCTTGGTATAGTTCCTGTCCTCTTCACTGAAAGCGCCGTTACCGTGACTGCCCATCATCATGAAGTGTTCTGCCGGCAATGCCGTATCATATGTATCAAACGTTACCTGGAATCTGTACAGCTGTACATACGCACTCTGCAGCAGGATGAGAGTCACCCCGGAAACAACGCCCAGAAGCAGAAGCTCTTTCCAGCGCCGACGATAGAGCACATAAATGAGGCAGGAAAGCACGAGCAGGATAAATGTCACACGGATCTTCACAGCCGCAAAAAACAGCACGGAACTGCCGGCAGCACACATGATCATCTTCCCTGTATCTTCACTGCGCAGAGACTTCATAAACAGCAGAAAGCCCCCTGCCGCAAACGGAAGCGACACGGTATCCGTATAGTAGTACGATGCATAAGCAATCCAGCACGGATTCAGCAATATCACCATCCCGGTCAGGAATTCCGTGCGCGGATCTGCGGTAAACTCTCTGATGATCCTGAACAGCAGCAGGATCGTCACCGTGATCATGACAACATTGAATATACCGCCGGCGAGCAGGATATCTGCTTCTGCACCGAATACTGCTGTATATGCCCGCATCACCCAATACAGAAGCAGGGTCAGAGGAATATTATTGGGATTCACTTCATAGTATTCCTGATTCTGCAGGATATACGTATTCCCTGCCAGCATCTTCCGCAAAGTATCAATGACCGACTGCAGATCCACCCTGGGAGTCAGCCGGATAAAATACGCTTCCGCAAGCATATACACGACCAGGGCAATAAACACTGCGGTCCGTATGCTGTATAACTGTTTCGGTTTCAGCCTCCTGCTCAGCACATACGATCCCAACAGCACTGCCGCAAGTACGAAACAGCCGGCAAACAGAGAACGCACACTGATACTGCCTGTCAGAAACGGTATCCGTGCCGAACCAAGCATGCATAAAAAAGAAAAGAAACACAGGAAGACCTGCAGGATCTTTTCGGGTAATCTGAGATCTGTATTTGTATGCATACGGGGTTTGGTAAGAAGCCTGAGAATGTATAATGATTCAACTGTTCTTTCTTCTGTATTCTAACAGATATCTTCTTGCGTCGGTGATAAAACTGGCAATGATCAGCAGGATGACAGCACCGATCGGGAAAGCCGCAATGATCGATACCGTCTGCATGTTGTTCATGGAACCTTCCGAGAAGATCAAGGCAATCGGCAGCAGGATCAGCAGGATCGCCCAGAACAGTTTCATACCATTACCGGCTTCCTCGTTTTCCTTAAACTCTTTATAGCTGTACTGTGAAGCTACCAGGGTGATACTGTCAAAACTTGTCGCATAGAAGGCAATCATCGAGATGATCAGTACGACTAATACGATCTGGTATACAGGCAGCGTACGGATGATCGCGATAACGGTCTGATACAGACTGCCGGACTGAGTAAAGACGTCGATCGCATCAAAGCTGCCCGTCATCTGCAGACCCAGACCATAGTTGCCAAGGATAATAAACGAGATCAGTGTACTGGATACACCGAAGATATACGTGCCGAGGATCACCTGTTTAACGGTTCTTCCGCGGCTGATACTGCCCATGAAAAACGGTGAGGCAACACACCAGACAAGCCAGTATGCCCAGTAGAAGATCGTCCAGTTCTGCGGGAAACTGCTCGTACGCAGCGGATCGGTCCAGGTACTGAGACGGATATAGTTCTGCACCATGTTGCCAAGAGCCGAGAATCCGGTCTCAATGATATATCTGGCTTCACCGCCAAACAGCAGTACATAGGCAAGCAGAGCCCCGAACAGATACATGCACGCGTTGGCCAGCCACGAGATACCGTGGATGCCCTTCATGACCGCAAATGTATAGACGATACAGGTGATCACCAGGATCGCTATCGTGACATATTTGGAATCCGCAACCCCGAACAGTGTTGTCAAAGCCGCCGACAGCAGCGGTGTAGCTACGGAGAATGTCGTTGCCGTACCGGCGATCAATGCGATCACCGCCAGAACATCGATGAGCTTCCCCTGCCAGCCGTCTGTTTTCTCTTTTAGCAGCGGTCTGCAGGCTTCCGAGTACTTCTGCTTGCTGACCCCGCGGACATGTAACATAAAGCCAAAACACGCCGCCAGTGTCGCATAGAAGCTCCATACTGTAGGACCCCAGTGGAATAACGGATACGTACTTGCCCAGTCCTGAATACTGCCAAGCTCGGCAATATGCGGCTCCTGTGCATAGTAGATCCACTCACAGAACGAGTAGAACAGAATATCCGCCGCCAGTCCGCAGGTAAATACCATGGCACCCCATGACCAGAAACCATACTGCGGCTTTTCGTCCTGTCTGCCAAGACGGATCTTTCCGATATCGGAAAATGCGATCCACAGTGATATGACAAATATACCCAGACCGACGATCAGATAATAGGTACCGAATGTATCGCCGAGAAAGAATCTCACGGCAGATAATGCTGAAGTAGACCGCTGCGGATCAAGGATAAAAAACAGACACAGGACAAGGATCGCCGCAAACGGTACGACCGTTGTCCAGGGATCGATCCTGCGGGTTAACTCTTTCTTTTCGTTCATTGTGATACCTCCTCAAAAAGACGGCGGTAAGACGGATCGATCTCCGCCAGTTCCTGCAGACTGTCGATCTCCAGGATCGCGCCGGCATGCATCTCTCTGATTCCCAGCATATATTCCTCGGGATAGACAAACATCGCCAGATCATCCCAGTAGATCTGATCATTGTGCTTTTCCGCAAACTCTGTCTCCAGATGTTTCTTCAGCTTTCTGCCGTCTTCAGCAGTCCACCGGCTGATACTGAAGAGCTGCCAGCCATGCGCACCGCCGGTACGTGAACAGCTCTGTACGATACCGTCCTGTACATCCATCAGCCATTCGTCCGTCGGCTCATCCGTCCACACAGCGTTGTATCCGGAACGTTCAAAGTCTGCAGAGAGGATCGAAGGATCATAGATGATCTGATCCCCGTCAAGGATGATGGCATCCTCCAGATAATCTCTTGCGGCATACAGCGAAGAGATATTGTTGCATGTCTCGTAGTACGGGTTCTCGATCAGCTGTACACCCGGATACGCTTCCGGAAGTACCGCAAACTGTTCCTTCAGATACCCGACAACGATATGGATATCCGTGATCCCGTTAACGTGCAGAGCTTCAATGACCGTATCGATCATGCGCTTTCCGTTTACCTTGACAAGAGGCTTAGGAGTTGTCAGGGTCAGAGGACGCATGCGTTTGCCGATTCCTGCCGCAACGATCACCGCCTGCTTTACCTTATGCATCATGACTGCCTCCCTGCTTCTTCAGCATCTCCTGTACATAACGATAATAGTCCTTGGCATACCGGTACTGGGCAAGACTGTATTCTCCGAACTCAACCCCGAGATGACTCTTGAACTCACACCAGTTGGACCAAAGCAGACCGCATACAGCAATATACGCATAGATCTTGATCCGTGTATCTTCCGGACACTTATCTTCAAAATAGATATCGATCAGCTGATCACACTGTGCCTTACCGTACATACTGTAGATACAGAACATCGCAATATCCACATGCGGATCCTGCATACCTGCATACTCCCAGTCTGTTAACTGCAGCTTCTCTTCCCCGTCTTCCTGATAGAACAGGAAATTATCCGGCACGGCGTCGATATGTGTAAGACACCGGTCCTTCGGCTGCTTGTCAATGTATGCTTTCAGGCTTAGTACATTTGCCTTGGTTCTTTCGTAATCACGGTATACCGAAGGCTCTCCCTGCCAATAAGATTCATATTTCTCTATCTGTTCAAACAGGTCAAAAGCGTGCGGTACTGTCATCTTCATCTGATGGAACGTTCTCAGCTTCGCCATGCACTTCTGCAGATCATCGGTATTCTCAGGATCGCAGGTACGTACACCATCAAGGAATCTGGTGATCTTGTAGCCGTTCTCCGGATTGATATATACGGGATCATCACACAGTCCTCTGCCGCTGATCGTACGGAATACTTCCACTTCGTTCTTCCTGCTGATCAATTGATCCGTACCTTCACCGGGAATACGCATGATGTATTTATCATTGCCTGCTCTGAACAGGAAAGACCGGTTGGTCATTCCCTTCTTGAGTACCGTAATATCCCTGATCTCTGCCGGTTGGCAGTGCAGGACTTCACAGATCGTTTCTATCGCATCGGAACGCAGCGTATCGGAGTATTCATCAAATTCCCGCAGCTGCTCATAAGTATTGATCTCGGTTACTGCTTTATCGGATACGATCCGGGCCGGAACGATCATCCGCTCACCGGCAAAGAGTGCTTCCTCCCAGAACAGTTCGTCATTCTCATCTTCTGCCGTGAGCTTTCTGATATTACCTGCAAGTATTTCGGTATCCTCTTCATTCAGATAGCAGATACCAACCATGCGGTTGCCGCCGCCATGTACACGCTGCAGAATACCGTTCTGTTCGCTGACTGTACTTTCCCTGTCTGTGTGATCGGTGACCATGTACCAGGAATCGTTTCCGCAGGAAAGAAAAGGATTCTCCTGACACCAGAGATCACACGGCAAAACCAGTGTATTCCCGTGCAGAGATACCCTTGCAAGACTGTACAGATTATTCTTTACGGCATAGTCCCGGTTATAGACAAGCTTTACCCCGTAATCATCGATCAGATACTCAAAAGTATCCTTCATAAAGCCGACAACGACCGAGATATCCGTAATTCCCGCTTCCTTCAGCTGCCGGATCAGTCTTTCAATCAGACGTTCTCCCCTGACCTCCAGAAAAGCTTTCGGGGTCACAAGATTGATTGGAACCATACGCATGCCGAAACCGGCAGCCAGGATCACTGCCGAAATCTTCTTTGT
>CADBMY010000119.1 GCA_902795905.1 uncultured Erysipelotrichaceae bacterium | reverse complement strand
TACGGCAATTCCAGTCAGTCCCTGAAAGCTCACGGTGTAAAGTACGAACAGATCGATCTCATCAACAATGAATTTGATACAGAGAAGATCGTAGACAGACTGCGGAAGAATGATGTGCGTCTTGTGGAGATCCAGCGTTCCCGCGGATACTCTTCCAGACTCTCCCTGAGTGTAGACAAGATCGGTGAACTGATCCGCAGGATCAGAGAAGTCAACACAGATGTCATTATCATGGTCGATAACTGTTACGGTGAACTGGTCGAAGAAAAAGAGCCCGGACATGTCGGGGCTGATCTCCTTGTCGGTTCTCTGATGAAGAATCTCGGCGGCGGTGTCGCTTCTACAGGCGGCTATATTGCCGGCAGGAAAGACCTGATCGAGATGACCGCAGACAGACTGACAGCACCGGGTCTCGGCAAGGACCAGGGTGCCAACTTCAACCTGAACAATTCCTTCTTCAAGGGACTGTTCATGGCGCCCAAGGCTGTATCCAGTGCCATGAAGACAGCCGTATTCTCTGCCTATATGCTGGAGAAACTCGGGTACAAGAATGTATCCCCGCGGTATGATGAATTCCGTACGGATATCATCCAGACCGTGGAACTCGGTGACAAAGACAGTCTGGTCCTGTTTACGCAGGGACTGCAGGAATCTTCACCTGTTGATTCCTATGTCAGGGTCATGCCGGCACCGATGCCCGGTTATCCGTTCGATGAAGTCATGGCCTGCGGTGCGTTCACCCAGGGCAGTACGATCGAACTCAGCGCCGATGCCCCGGTCATCCCTCCGTATACACTGTACATGCAGGGCGGTCTGTCCCTTGAATACGGAAAACTGTCCGTCATGCTGGCACTGACCAAGGCAATGAAAAAGGAAGCTTAACAGCTTCCCATCTGTCCTCCGTCAATACGGATAATACTGTTGTTAATATACGAAGCTTCATCACTGACAAGAAATCTTACCAGACGGGCAACCTCTTCAGGCTGTCCGTATCTTTTTAACAGGATCTTTTCAGTCTCCTGCTTCAGGAATTCCTCATCATATCCTGCCAGTTCCTTCTCGGTGCCGATAAACCCGGGTGCCACCGCATTCACATTGACATACGGTGCAAACTGCACAGCCAGATTATGCGTCAGCGAGATCAGGGCAGCCTTTGATGCGTCATAATCCAGACACATCGGATAATACGTATTGATACCGTTGGTCGATGCAATATTGATGATCTTGCCGTACTCCTGTGCAAGCATGCCCCGGTATACCCTCTTGGCACAGTTGAAGGCACCGACAACATTGACATCCAGGATACGCCGGAATGTCTCCGCATCCTTGTTTCTAAACAGATCAGGCATATCCACAGCCGCATTATTGATCAGCACGGACACGGTCCCAAGCTTCTCTTCGATCCCGGTGATCATGCGGTCTGTTTCCTGCTCATCCGCGACATCTGCCTGCACCGTCATACAGCGCACACCGTACAATGCAGTGATCTCACGGCAGAGATCTTCTGCCTTTTCCTTTGCCTGATGGTAGTGCACAGCGATATCATCACCGTGTGCTGCCAGTTCGCGGGCGATCGCACTGCCGATACCTCCGCTGGCTCCGGTGATCAGTACTACTCTGTTCATCTTCCGAAAAAAGAGCTTATATTAAGCTCTTCCTGCATACTTGCCTTCGTCAGTGCTGACAAGGATATGTTCGCCCTGTTCAATGAACTGCGGAACTCTCAGCGTCAGACCTGTATCGGTTGTCGCAACCTTTGTCTGTGTTGAAGGAGCGCCCTTGATCGCCGGTGTTGTTTCTTCAACAACCAGCTCTACCGTAGCCGGCAGAGAGATATCCAGTACATTGCCCTCAAACAGCATCAGTACGACTTCCAGTCCGTCAATGATATAATACTTCTTCTCTTCGATATGACTCTCTGCGACCTCATATGTCTCATATGTTTCCATATCCATGAAGTAATATACACCATCGGCAGAATAGGAGAAGTTAGCCTGTTTTCTTACGATGTTGGCAGCTTCAAACTTTGTCGAAGCGTTAAAGTTTCTCTCCTGTGTGGAACCTGTCTTCAGGTTCTTCATCTTTGTCTGCAGAATTGCTGCACCCTTACCGGGTTTGACATGCATAAACTCAAGAACGATCCAGGGATCGCCGTCAACCATGACTGTTAAACCTGTCTTAAAATCGCCTGCTTCAATTGCCATAATACACCTGCTTTCGTTTTTACACCGTTATTTTAACAACTTTATCATGTTATATCAATTCATGTCTGTGCGCAAGTCAGAACAGTGATGCCTGTTCCTCTTTATGTGTTTTGATATACCTGCTCCACTTGATGTAACCGTATGTCGTATTCGTAAAGTATCCCAGTTTCAGCACCAGCAGTACATACTGCCCGGCCAGGATATTCATGATCGTCTCCAGCAGTGCGCAGATATACCAGGCGATCCACTGTTCGCGAAGACGGAAGAAGATAAAGAGACCGTTGGCAATACCTACAGCGGAAGCACAGGCATCCAGATAGATGATCAGTACCTCCAGATCTCTGTTGCCGCCGAAGAAATCCGTGCGGATATCCAGACCGCTCATCCAGTAGCCGACACCCACCGTCCAAAGCGCTATTGCAAGGATAACAAGCACTTCCTGGTATCCTTTCAGTCTTCTGACCTTGGTCAGTTCATCTTCCTGTTCATCCTTGTGTTTCGTCCAGTTGATAAAACTGATAATATCGATCGGCAGCCAGAACAGCAGCGTAACGATCATCGTCGCAAATCTGTACATCAGAACAAGACTGATCACGATCTCCGTGATCTCGACCAGAACAGAGACCAGGAAGTTATAGCGTGACTGCTTGGAGATCAGCAGTTCACACAGGATATTCAGGAAGGTATCCAGCAGATACAGCAGCATGATCCAGATACCGCTGACACCGTTGGCACTCTCCTCCGGGAAAAGCACCGATACGATCGTCGCCAGCACCATGATCGACATGAACCAGCACTTCTCGTATGTCGTAAAGAACCGTGAGAACAGCAATACTACACTCAGTGATACAGCCAGGATCACCAGGGCATTGCCAAGGTTGAATACCGGCATCATCTCTTCAGCCATCACCTGTCTGCAGGTATTCCGGATCTCTGCATGTGAAGGATCCTGATGGTCAAAGAACAGTTCCGTACCATCTTCCGTACTGTAGGCATAGGCAGTGATCTCATCACTTTCCAGCTGCTCGTATTTCTCATACGGATAGGATACGATCAGTTTTCTGTCTCCGTTTGTATAGATCACATCGCAGACCGTACTGTCCTCATCGTAGTCTTCGGCATCCCGGTCACGGATCATCTCTACAGGTCCGCTGTATACAAGCTCCCCGGGATCTCTGTTTACCTTCAGGCTTCCCCATACAAACGAAACCAGCGCAACAGCCATAAAAAGGATCAGAAGGACGATCTCTGTCTTTCTGATCATTTTATTCGGTTCTATATATTCTTTTATTTTCTCAAGCATTTCCCCCTGCCCCTTCTCAAACATCCATGCCTCATATACGGGTCAGGAGTTTCATTAACGTGAATCAACATTCCTAAGTTTACAACGCAGGTGCTGTTCATTCAACGTAAAATACACATATCCCGGTAAATATGCTATTTCAGCTTTGCCCAGAGTTCATCACTGAGCTTCTCATTCAGCGGACGGTCAAGCAGTTCCGGCTGTTCCAGAAACAGCTGAAGCATCCTGATCGACTTGGCAAAGTAGTAGCCGTCTGCGATCCTCTCATCCACCGTAAAGCCGATCTCCACACCGTCACGGAATGCCACCTTCTCGTCTTCAAAGAACGGAATGCGTCCGGCTGTACCAATCAGCAGAAACATCGATGTCGTTCCCCAGTTTGTCAGGTGGTGATAGCCGTTGGGCAGTCCGATCGAGCCAAGATTTGCCAGTACGATCGAGGAATGGTACGGATCTGTCTCTACCAGTGCCTTCGGGATCTTACCGATCTTTTCCAGCTTACAGACAAGACTGACCGCAGGCCTTGAGATCCATTTCGGTATCTTATTGAACTTATCCATGACCGATGTCGATTCATCCGCATATCCCTTCTGTTTCAGTTTCTTCAACTGTCTCTTGATCTCATTATGTACATCATCGATCGTCCACTCCGGCTTCGCATGGATAAAGGCAAGCACTTCACCGCCCTCATCGCTGAATTCCTGCTTGACGGTAAAAGCCGCACTGACCTCATTGCGTCTGTACATCTTCCGGTCATGGATGAATAACGAAAGCTTACTGCGCAGAGTGATCGTCTTTAACGCAGCCGTAACGATGCACTGAAACATGTTGTATTTGTATTCAGGGTCGCATTCACACTTTTTCTGCAGGTATGCATTGAGATTGGTCAGATCGATCTTGAATGTAAAGAAGGCCTGATTATCACACCTGTCCGGATACATGAACGGCATGATAAAATGCAT
>CADBMY010000118.1 GCA_902795905.1 uncultured Erysipelotrichaceae bacterium | reverse complement strand
TGACTTTGCCTCCGGAGAAAGACAGAAAGAATCATCCCGTATCGGTATTACAGCTGACGGAGCCGAAATGAACGGACAGGAACTGATCACAGTACTGAAACAGAATCGCTTTGCGGTGTTCGGCACAGGCTTTGTGTCGGAGATGTTTTGGCATGCGCTGAAGATCAACGGACTGGAGAAGAATATTACCGGGTATATCGTATCTGCACCGGGATCAGAACGCTTTCACGGTCTTCCGGTCAGCGGGATCGGCAGTGTGCAGAAGAATACGATCATCTGTCTGGCTGTCCACAGCGCAAACCGTGCGGAGATCACGGATATGCTGAAAAGCAGCGGATATGATACGATCATCTGGGTCTATCCGTATATCCATGAGCTGATCTTCGGACCGGTGAGATATACTGAAGATGTTGATCTGCGTGAACTGATCCGCAGGCAGGAACCTTCATACTTCTGGATCGCCGCCCGCTACAGTATTCCTGCGGGAGAGGGTGAAAAGATCTATCTGAAGGCAATCGCTGCCCACGCCGGAAGACGCACAGCAGAGCGCAGACTTCGGCAGTACAGAGAACTGATACAGTCGTTTGAGAACAGAGGATATGATCCGTCATATCCGATCCTGATCGATACACGCGGCAGGATCATTGACGGACTGCACAGACTGGCACTGGCGGTATACCACGGTCTGCCTTCGATCCGCTGTCAGGTCACCGACGCATCAGAGAACTACGGACTGATCATGCACGAGGAAAACTATCTGCCGCAGAACAAGCTGACAGAATATGGCTTCACGGCAGAGGAGATCGCCATACTGCAGAAACTGCAGAAAGATACAGGAATAGATAAAAGTACCGGTCAGGCATACAGGGAGGTATAGTATGAGCTTGAATTTACGATTAAAACATATGGGTATTAATGTCAGAGATGATGAACTGGAAGAGATGCTGGGTATCTTTGCCTGTCTCTTTGCGGGAGAAAGCCGGAAGACAGTCAACGGCGGTTTCGGCTCCGACTGGGTAGAACTGATGGATGAGGCACATGCCAAGGGAGAAAAGGGACACATCGGTGTCGGTACGGATGATGTTGATGAAGCTATGGCATACTTCAGGAATCTTGGATATGACTTTGATGAGTCTACTCTGAAATATGATGAGCAGGGCAGAAAGCGTCTGATCTACTTTGACAGACAGTTCTGCGGGTTTGCCGTACATCTGGTCAGAAACGATTAGGGTATAAGAAAGCGTCTCTTCAGGGAGACGCTTTTTCTTTTACTTATTCAGGAATGTCTTTACCTGTTCGAAGATGCCTTCACCATCCAGTTTATACAGATGGAGCAGTTCCTTCATCGTTCCTGACTGTCCGAAGACATCTCTGATACCGATACGGAAGAGAGGTGCCGGATAGTTCTCACACAGGCATTCTGCTACAGCACTGCCGAGACCGCCGATGATACTGTGCTCTTCAGCTGTAACGATCCGGCCGGTCTTTTTAACACTCTGCAGGATCTTTTCCTCATCCAGCGGTTTGATCGTGGAGACGTTGATCACTTCTGCGGAGATGCCTTCTTCCGCAAGTTTGTCTGCCGCTTCAAGAGCAGCTCCTACACACAGGCCGACAGCCGCGATCGTGACATCGGTTCCTTCACGGAGGATGACAGCTTTACCGATCTCAAAGTGGTAGTCTTCAGGAAGAACCACAGGTACTGGGGAACGTCCCGTACGCATGAATACAGGACCGTCATATTCAGCAATCGCCTTGACAGCAGCTCGTGTTTCAACATCATCTGCAGGGCAGATCACGGTCATGCCGGGAATCTCACGCATCAGCGCGAAGTCTTCGTTGCACTGGTGGCTGGCACCGTCTTCGCCGACACTGACACCGCCGTGTGAGGCAACGATCTTGACATTCAGGTGAGGATAGCCGATCGAGTTGCGGATCTGTTCATACGGTCTTCCTGCCGCAAACATCGCAAATGAACTGGCAAACGGAATCAGACCGCTCGCCGCAAGACCTGCCGCAATACTCATCATATTGGATTCGGCAATACCGCAGTTGAAGAAACGTTCGGGATGTGCCTTGGCAAATACACCGCTCTTTGTCGATCCGGAGAGGTCGGCATCCAGAACAACGACTCTGGGATTGATATCACCGAGTTCCTTCAGTGCTTTTCCGTAAGAGTCTCTGGTGGCAATTGCTTTCTTTTCTGTCATTGTGCATCACCTGTTCCTTCCAGTTCGGCCATCGCCTGTTCATATTCTGCGTCATTCGGGGCTTTTCCGTGCCATCCTGCCTGATTCTCCATGAAGGATACACCTTTGCCCTTTGTTGTCTTCAGAATGATCACAGTAGGTTTTCCTGTAACTGTATGTGCTTCCGTCAGTGCCTGTCTGATCTCATCAAAGTCATGACCGTTAATGGGGCCGATCACATGCCAGCCGAAAGCCTTGAACTTCTCATCGATCGGATACGGAGAATTTACCTGATCGATCGGTCCGTCAATCTGCAGATTGTTGTTGTCAACAGCCGCAATCAGGTTATCCAGTTTCTTGGCAGATGCGAACATCGCAGCTTCCCAGACCTGGCCTTCTTCCAGTTCACCGTCACCGAGTACGGTATATACTCTGTAACTCTTGTTCTGGATCTTGGCGGCAAGGGCCATACCGCAGGCGGCAGAGATACCCTGTCCGAGAGAGCCGGTGCTCATGTCAATGCCGGGAAGATAATTCATGCAGGGATGACCCTGCAGACGGGAACCGAGATGACGGAGGGTCAGCAGTTCCTCTTTGGGGAAGTAACCGCGTTCTGCCATAACAGCATAGAGACCCGGTACTGTATGTCCCTTGGATAATACGAACCTGTCACGGTCAGGATCTCTGGGGTTGGCAGGATCGATATTCATCTCCTCAAAGTACAAATAAGTAAAATAGTCAGCTGCAGAGAGCGATCCTCCCGGATGCCCTGCTTTTGCCGCATGCAGAGAACGTATAATATCTTTACGGACTTCTCTGGCTATATTCTTTAGTTCCTGGTTGTTCACAGCTGTTCTCCTTTCGCTGTATTAGGTACAAGACAATTATATAAGATATACTGTCCGATAACACTTGGTTTTTGTATGTTCTTTTGTTAGTATCGGTGGTATGAAAGACCTGATGCC
>CADBMY010000117.1 GCA_902795905.1 uncultured Erysipelotrichaceae bacterium | reverse complement strand
CTGGTCGTCGGCGGTGAGCTGGTATACAGAGAACTGAATAAATACGGAGTGTCGCTGTATCCGATCGACAGTGAGCATTCGGCGATCTTTCAGTGTCTGCAGGGCAGCCGCCGTCAGGATGTCAGGAGACTGATCATCACTGCTTCGGGCGGTTCTTTCCGCAGGCTTTCCAGAAGCGAACTGAAGAATGTAACGGTCAGGGATGCCCTGGCACATCCGAACTGGTCGATGGGAGCCAAGATCACAATTGACAGTGCAACGATGATGAACAAGGGCTTTGAGATCATGGAAGCCCACTGGCTGTTTGATATGCCCTACAGCAAGATCGATACGGTGATCCATGAGGAATCGATCGTACACTCGATGGTTGAATATATTGACGGTGCTGTGATCGCCCAGATGGGTGTGGCGGATATGCGTCTGCCGATCCAGTATGCACTGAGCTGGCCGGACCGTCTGCCTATCGATCTGCAGGGAAAACTGGATCTGACAGAGATCGGTACGCTGCATTTCCGCAGGATGGATGAAGAACGCTATCCGCTGATTCCGCTCACATACCGTGTTGCCGAGAAAGGCGGCAGTCTTCCGGCAGTG
This sequence comes from uncultured Erysipelotrichaceae bacterium, assembly GCA_902795905.1. Classification (GTDB taxonomy): domain Bacteria; phylum Bacillota_I; class Bacilli_A; order Erysipelotrichales; family Erysipelotrichaceae; genus Bulleidia. The sequence continues at coordinate 4,402 of CADBMY010000117.1, read as the reverse complement.
CTGAATGCCGCAAACGAAGCTGCCAACCTGGCGTTCCGCGAAGAGCGTATAGGTTTTACCGATATCGAAGATCTGCTGAAGGAAGCCATCGATCAGGCTGAATACAGGGAGATATCTTCACTGGAAGAACTGATCGAAACAGATATCCGTACACGTGAGGAGACGGAGACAAAGATTCGGAGAATGGAAAAGTGACAATCATATATTTTATTATCCTGCTGGGTGTGATCGTATGCATACATGAAGCAGGACATCTGCTGGCAGCGAAGAAATTCGGTGTATACTGCTTTGAATACTCGTTCGGCATGGGACCGGTACTGTTTCAGAAGAAGGGCAGGGAAACCGTGTACAGTATCCGGGCGATCCCGATCGGCGGTTATGTAGCGATGGCCGGAGAGACAGACGGTGATGAACTGTATGAAGATGTGAAGGTGCCTGAGGGCAGAAGGATCAGTGATATCAGCACATGGAAGCGTATCGTGATCATGCTTGCCGGTGTGTTCATGAACTTCGTACTGGCCTGGCTGATCTTTTCCCTGATTGCGCTGTCCAACGGCAGATATGCGGCTTCTCCCAAACCGATGATCGCATCGGTAATGGAAGGCTCGCCGGCAGAGAAAGCCGGATTTGCGGAAGGTGACCGCATCATCAAGGTATCGGCTGCCGGAGGCGGCAGTGTCAAACCTCGTGATTTTACGGATATGCAGCTGTTTACAGCCCAGTATGTGGAAGATGAACTGATCTATACCGTAGACAGAAACGGTGAGACCAAAGAACTGCATGTTACACCGGTATACTATGAAGATTACGGTACGTATCTGATCGGTATTACAGGTCCTGAAGCCGAGGTGTTTGAGGTCAATGCCCTGAACTGCTGGGGCTATGGTTTTCAGGAGATGGCTTCGGTCACACGTTCAATGGTCAATACATTGAGGCAGCTGGTCCGCGGACGCGGGCTGAACCAGCTCAGCGGTCCTGTCGGCATATATAACGTTACCGGTGAGTATGCGTCTTACGGACTGTTACCGTATCTGTTCCTGATCGCGGAGATCTCGCTGAATGTGGGAATCCTGAATCTAATGCCTGTACCGGTTCTTGACGGCGGTCAGGTGGTCATGGTTCTGGCGGAGAAGCTGATCGGCAAACCGCTGAATCAGAAGCTGAAAATGGCTGTTATGGGAGTCTGCTGGGCTTTCCTGATCGGTCTGATGATATTTATTACCTGGAATGATATAGCACGCCTGTTTGGCTAGGAGGATGATGATGACAACTATTCTGGTTACCGGAGGAACGGGGTATATTGGTTCGCATACGTGTGTGGAACTGATCAATGCCGGCTATGACGTGATCGTTATGGATAATCTGTACAATTCGTCGGAAGCGGTGCTCGGCCGCATTGAACAGATCACCGGCAAAAGACCGAAGTTCTACAAGACAGATCTTTTGGATAAGGAAGGACTGCGGCAGATCTTTGCTGAGAATGCGATCGACGCGGTGATCCACTTTGCCGGATACAAGGCTGTCGGTGAGTCCGTAAAGATCCCGTTAACATATTACGAAAACAATATCTCCGGTTCTGTAAACCTGTATCAGCAGATGAAGGAAGCAGGGGTAAAGACAATCGTCTTCTCTTCCAGTGCTACGGTCTACGGCGATCCGCAGTCGGTGCCGATCCGTGAGGACTTCCCTGTACATACGACAAATCCGTACGGAACGACGAAACTGATGAATGAGATGATCCTTGAGGATGTAACGGTCAGTGATCCGGAGTGGAGCGTGATGTTACTGCGCTACTTCAATCCGATCGGTGCGCATCCCTCGGGACTGATCGGGGAAGTGCCTAACGGTGTGCCCAACAATCTCGTGCCGTATATTGCCAGAGTTGCGGACGGACATATGGAGTATCTGCGGGTCTGGGGCAATGACTATCCGACACCTGACGGCACCGGTGTAAGAGATTATATCCATGTTGTCGATCTTGCCAGGGGACATATCAATGCGCTGGCATATGCGCTTGAGCATACCGGGACCCAGAAGGTCAACCTCGGCACCGGCAGAGGATACAGTGTTCTCGAGGTTCTGCATGCCTATGAAAAGGCCTGCGGACATGAGCTTGCCTACAGGATCATGGACAGACGTCCCGGAGATATCGCTTCCTGCTATGCGGATACAGCCAAGGCGGAAGAACTGCTGGGCTGGAAAGCAGAGTATGATATCGAACAGATGTGTGCCGATTCCTGGAATTTTACACTGAAGAATCCTGACGGCATCAAATAAACGTGGAAATGCACACTTTCAGGCAATATGAATTGCAGGAGGTGTGCATTATGGTTTTAGTCAGAGAAATGCCTGTGACCGAACAGCCGCGGGAGAAAGCGCTGAGATTCGGTGTCGATAAGCTTTCCACCAGGGAGCTGCTGGCCTTGATCATCCGTCATGGTGTGCGGGGACTGTCAGCCCTGGATGTCGCTGACAGACTGCTTCTTCGGGGAAAAAGTCTGCATGGTATATCAAAGATGCGCTATGCGGAGATCACTGCAGTACCGGGAATCTCATCTGCGAAGGCGCTCGAACTGCAGGCATGCATGGAGATCGCCGTACGGATCGCGTATGAATCCATACCGGAAAAGGATGTTGTCAAGGATCCCGAGAGTGTTGTGAACTGGCTGCGTCTGAAGCTTGGGCAGCGTCTTCAGGAAGACTTTCTGGTGATCTTTCTGGATTCTGCTTATCATGTATTGTCGGCGGAAGTTCTGTTTACAGGCACGGGCAGCGCCTCACTGGTATCGAGCAGGGATATCTTCCGCAGGGCGCTGGAGGCGGGAGCTTCGGCAATCATGCTGGCGCATAATCATCCCGGAGGTGATCCCACACCGAGTCCGCAGGATCTTCTGGTGACCGAAGAAGTGGTGGATGCCGGCAGACTCATGAATATCGAGGTCGTGGATCATCTGATCATTACAGCCGGAGGATATTTAAGTTTGCGCAGAGAAGGACTTATGATGCGTGCTGAACGTCAGGGTATGATATAATTGTTGAGAATGAAAAAGAAGTTACTGACATTTCTGTGTATGATCATGACAGGGTTTCTGCTGACCGGGTGTACACCGGTCAAGACGCAGATCGCCTATACGGTGTATCCTGTCGGTTTTCTTGCGGCCAGGATCATCGGCAGTGATGAGAATCTGGTGTCGATCCAGGAAGATATGATCGTACAGCGGACAACGATCGTGGAGAACTATGAGGAGATCCTGGAGAACTCAGCTGTCTTCCTGCATATCGGGCAGATGGAGCCGTACCTGAGTATTTATACATCCAAGATCAACAGTATTATTTCCAGTCAGATCGATCTGTCGGTACTTAACGCAATCTATGATTTTCAGAGATATACACCGGTCGTGGCTGGGGATACCATCACGTATATCGAATCTCCGTACTACAAGGATCCGGCTTTTGACATGATCGATACCGATACAAAGGATCTCTGTCTCTGGACCGATCCGATTGCCATGTTAAGTATGGCCAAGGATATCCGTGACTGGCTGATCTCGTATTATCCCGATGATCAGAAGATCTTTGAAGAGAACTACAAGCGTCTGGAAACAGAACTGATCAATCTGGATGCCCAGTACCAGGCTCTTTCTACAGCCAATACCGTAAACAACAAGCAGATCCGGTTTGTCTCAATGACCGCAAGTTTCGGCAACTGGCAGAAGACATACGGTTTTGAGGTGTATCCCGTGATCCTGTCCAAGTACGGTGTGCTTCCGAATCCCGTACAGCTGGCAGCGATCAAGCAGAGGATCCTTGAGGATAACGTGAAGTATATTGTCTATGAGCCGAATATGACACCGGATATGATCGCACTGTTTGATGAACTGCAGGAAGAACTGAGCCTGACCAGAGTAGAGTTGAGTAATCTTTCAAGTATTACTGCTGATGAGGAAAAGGCAGGGAAAGATTATCTTTCGATCATGTATGAGAATCTTAAAGTATTGGAGACAATGACAGAAGACAGAGCAGCAGCTGCTGAATAAATACATGAGTTTTGAGATGTATACGGTACAAGGATCAGGAACTGCATGATCTGATGATCGATGCTCTGTATGATCAGACACAGGAAAAGATCGACAAGGTATATTACAAACTGCAGGATGAACTCTACTATATTTCTGAATATCAGTATAATAACTGGGTAGGTGCTTACGAGAAGATCGAAGCCGGATATCCGGAGACAGGGTTCAAGCTGTTCTCGCAGTCCTGCATCTTTGCGGATGAATGCGACGTATTCTACAAAGGCTGATCAAACATACATTGCTGTATAAGACGGACAGGACTTCCTGTCCGTCTTTTCCATACCGGGCAGGTGAATGCTATAATGGATGCGGAGGTTTTCCCCATG
>CADBMY010000116.1 GCA_902795905.1 uncultured Erysipelotrichaceae bacterium | reverse complement strand
TCGTACCTACGGTGGGGGAGAGGACTGCCTGATCGGAGTTCAGTTTAAACCAGTACACACTGTCGTATGTATATGCCAGCTTCAGATTCTCATCCGTCTCATTGGTGAAGTAGGAGATCAGATAGGCGACATATTCATCAAGCAGTAACAGATGGTCAAAACGGTAATGCTTATCACCGACTTTGGCGAGCAGGACGATCGGTTCATACTCTTCGGCATCCTCTGCCTTTGTGATCACATTATCGGTGATGGAAGCTTTGCCGCTTTCCAGTGTCCAGGTGATCTCTTCGTTATCCGCTGTCACGGAGGGCAGGGAATCACCGGTGTTGATAAAAGCATCCAGGGTCTGATTCAGCCAGACATAGACGGCATCGGCTTCATCGTTGGCCGGAACGATCTCTTCGGGCTTTTGGCTGCATCCGCACAGCAGACAGCCGCATAACAGGTATAATACGATTTTTCTCATGGTTCTATTATAGTAATTTCATTGACATATTGACAGGAAAACATGACAGGGGTATAGTGACATCAGAACATATGAACAACCGTAAATATGTTCATGTGAGAAATGATATGAGTATGACAGTAGAAGAAATCAAGAATAATCTCCCCAGTGAGGAAGAACTCTACGATCTTGCGGAAGTCTTCAAGGTATTCGGAGATTCCACAAGGATCAAGATCCTGTACACACTGTACGAGTCGGAGCTCTGTGTGGCGGATATTGCGGCAGTGCTGCAGATGACACAGAGTGCGGTCTCACATCAGCTGCGGATCCTGAAGGATGCCAAACTGGTAAAGTTCAGAAGAGACGGGAAAACGATCTACTACAGTCTGGATGATGATCACGTGGCAACGATACTCTCGATCGGCACGGAACATCTTGAAGAAAGATAAAGAAAGAAGGACAAGACGATGAAGAAGACTTACAGTATCTATGTTGACTGCGCTAACTGTGCACAGAAGATGGAAGACACAGCGAATACTGTGGAAGGTGTTGAAAAGGCAACGGTCAGCTTTATGACACAGAAGATGCAGGTGAAATTTGCGGAAGGCGCAGACCACGAAGAAGTCATGCAGAATGTGCTGAAAGCCTGCAAGAAAGTGGAGTCCGACTGCGAGATCGAACTCTGATCACAATAACGGAGGCCTCATCATGAATAAGAGACAGACAAAGATGCTGAAACGGGTGATCGCTGCCACGGTATCCCTGGTCATACTGATCATCCTTGAACGTGTAACGGAACTGCCGGAATGGCTGTTCCGGATCCTGTTTCTGATTCCTTACCTGATCGTCGGTTATGATGTTCTGATCAAGGCATATAAAGGGATCCTGAACCGACAGGTATTTGATGAGGCTTTTCTGATGACTGTTGCGACGATCGGTGCGATGATCCTCGGAGAGTATCTTGAGGGTGTAGCGGTCATGCTGTTCTATCAGATCGGTGAACTCTTTCAGAGTATTGCCGTCGGCAGATCAAGGCGCAGTATTGCGTCACTGATGGAGATCCGTCCGGATTATGCCAATATTGAAAATGAGGACGGCAGTCTTGAACAGGTGGATCCCGATGATCTTCCGGTTGGTACGATCATCGTTGTCAAACCCGGTGAGCGCATTCCTATCGACGGTGTGATCGTGGATGGTACTTCAAGTCTGAATACTTCTGCCTTGACCGGTGAGAGTCTGCCGAAAGAGGTAGATAGCGGTGACGATGTGATCTCCGGCTGTGTAAATATCAGCGGTCTTCTGAAGATCAGAACAACAAAGGAATTCGGTGAATCCACGGTATCCAAGATCCTTGATCTCGTGGAGAATTCCAGTATGAAGAAAGCCAGGGCGGAAAACTTCATTGCCAAGTTTGCCCGGTATTATACGCCGATCGTCTGCTATGCAGCTCTGGCGGTTGGTATTCTGCCGCCTCTGGCACTGGGTCTGCTGGGACATGGCTGGGACTTTGCAACATGGGTGTTCAGGGCCTTGACCTTCCTTGTCATCAGCTGTCCGTGCGCACTTGTGATCAGTATCCCGCTGAGCTTCTTCGGCGGTATCGGCGGGGCCAGCCGCAACGGTATCCTTGTCAAGGGATCAAATTATCTGGAAGCTCTGGCTGACGCCGGTATCATCGTATTCGATAAGACCGGAACCCTGACCAAGGGTGTCCTGGAAGTAACAGATATCGTACCGGCAGAAGGGATGGATAAGGATGAACTGCTGCATCTTGCGGCATTAGCTGAGAATTACAGCACACATCCTGTCGCTGACGGCATACGCAAAGCCTGCAGTGATACGCCTGATCTTTCGAGGATCACAGATATTGAGGAGATTGCCGGACACGGTATCCATGCACAGATCGACGGACACCGTATCCTTGCGGGCAACGCTAAGCTGATGGACCGTTACGGTATTCCGTATATAAAGAATAATGACCTGGGTACTATTGTCTATCTGGCAAGAGATGATCAATTTATCGGTTCGATCACGGTCAGTGATGTGCTTAAACCGAATGCGGCCAAAGCTCTGAAGGCCATGCATGATAACGGTATCTATAAGACGGTTATGCTGACGGGTGATGCGGAGGCTGCCGCATCAGCTGCCGCAAAAGAACTGGGTATCGATGAATATCATGCGGAACTGCTGCCGGCTGATAAAGTAACGATGATCGAGCAGTTACTCGGCAGGAAGAAAAAACCCACGGATGTGCTGTGCTTTGCCGGTGATGGTATCAACGATGCGCCGGTGCTCAGCAGGGCGGATATCGGTATTGCCATGGGTGCCCTGGGTTCGGATGCTGCTATTGAAGCTGCAGATATCGTCCTGATGGATGATGATCTGACGAAGATACCGCTGGCTGTCAAGATCGCCCGCAAGTGTCTGCGTATCGTCAGAGAGAATGTTGTCTTCGCCATTGGTGTAAAGATCCTGTGTCTGATCCTTACGGTGTTTGGTATGACAAATATGTGGTGGGCTGTATTCGCAGATGTCGGAGTCATGATCATTGCCGTGCTGAATGCGGTAAGAACACTTCGGACAGAAAAAGTATAAAGTCCAAAGACCTGCAGAATGATCTGCAGGTTTTGTGTCTCACAGTGAATGGTATTCTGTGCTAGTATTAATGACGAGGTGTAGACATGACATATCATATTATTGTTAATCCTGCAGGTGCTTCCGGCAATACGATCAAGCTTTGGAACAGAACAGAACCGCTTTTTCGAGAACTGAATACTGATTATATCGTACACTTTTCGACTCCTGAAGATGATATTGAGACGATCTGTTCGCGGCTGACATCCCGCGGGGAAGAGACGCATATCGTTGTTGTCGGCGGTGACGGCAGTATGTACTATGCGGTCAACGGCATTAAGGATTTCGCGCGTACAAAGATCTCGCTGATACCATCCGGTTCCGGCAATGATCTGGCCAGAGATCTGGGATATGAGAAAAGTACGGAAGCTGTTGTCCGCAGACTGCTGACTTCTCCCGAAGAAAGACTGATCGATCTTGGCAGGATCACGTTCCATGATCAGTACTCGATCGTTGAACAGATGACCGGCAGGATCACGGATATAAACAAAGATGAAGAACTGACAAGACTGTACAACATCAGTGCCGGCTTTGGTTTTGATGCAGGCGTATGTGCGGAAGCGCTCGGCGGCGGGATGAAAGCTGCTCTGAACAAGATGAACATGGGAAAGCTTCTTTACCTGGTGGAAGCAGTCAAGCTGATCCGCAGATCGGAGACACATCCGGTCACGATGGAATATATGGACGGGCATACGGAAAGATATGAAAAGCTGCTGTTTGCGGCAGGCATGAATCACAGCTATGAAGGCGGGGGATTCCGGTTCTGCGCAAAAGCGGATGACCAGGATGGCAGTCTTGATCTCTGTATAGCAGACAGTCTGAGCAGGAAGGATATCTGTATTCAGCTGCCGAAAGCATATTCAGGCAAAGAACTTATTCATCCGGGGATACATATAAAAAGAACGCAGGGTGTAACGATCTCCTGTGATGAACCGCTCTGGGTCCATACCGACGGAGAGGTAGCCTGCCGTTCCAAAAGTATTAC
>CADBMY010000115.1 GCA_902795905.1 uncultured Erysipelotrichaceae bacterium | reverse complement strand
TCCCCATAGGAGCGTATACCGCTTTCCTGGGAGAAGGTCTTCAGGTAGGTATCGTTGATATTGTCACTGATCTCCTTCAGCGGAGATTCATATTTTTTGTATGCTTCATTGGTATCTCTGCGGTCCTGCTGGATCAGCAGATACCCAATTTCTTCATCATACTTGTGATACAGCTCGGCAGCTCTTTCGGGATCAGCCTGATACAGGGAGGAGAAACAGTACCCGAAGGCAGAGTAGTATCCGCTGTACAGTAACCGTGCATCGGTACTGTATGCACAGGCAAGAAAGGCACAGAAGTTGGCTTCCTGCTCACTGGCAATTCCCAGACGGTGGGCTGCCTCATGACACATCGTATATGCCATCGGGACCGGCGGTACATTGGTCGGTACGGAAGATTCTCCGGTAACCGGCATGAACATACCGATAATACCGTTATAGAGAAGGTATTCGCCAATCAGGGTAAATCTCTTTACCGGTACGGAAGAACCGGCAAATACGGGGTAGTCATCGGCTAACGGGAGATAGGATCTTCCTGCTGTTACCGCAAGCTCCCGCAGATCCTGTACCTGGGCATGTCCATCCGTATCTCTTTCGATCAGCTGGGCGTACTCTGCAGCCTTGCGGAAGTAGTAATCCGCGGCCTCATACAGTTCATCTGCAGAATATTCCGTAACTTCAAGGGAGATCTCCTGTGACAGCTTCGGTGCGTAGTGATTGCCAAGCCACCCCTGGAAAGCGGAGAAAGCCAGCAGGGATACCACCAGCATCGTATTACTGAATAAACGCAGGAATCCTTTCCTCTTACGTATACAGTAAATGATACAGAGAATAAGCAGGATTAAGAGACACAGGGCTCCGATATCCCATACCGAGTACAGTGTAAAGGATGTAAGATATGCCAGCAGGGACATATACTTTCGGGAGAAGATACGGTACCACGGAAAGAACAGATCAGGATATCTGTGCATGATAAACATCTCGGATATACCGAGGATCAGCAGGATACAGGCAAAGATCAGTTTTCCGTACTTTTTGTTCATAGTATCATTATAACTGAGGAGTGTTTATCTACAGGACAGATTATCTCTGCAGGAGGAAAATGATCATGACCAGAGGATTTGTGACGATTGCGACAGGGAAAGAGAGATTTTACAGGATTGCGGCTGATCTTCTGATGTCTTACCATGTTTACGCAAAAGATCCGATGCCTTTCTATCTGATCTGTGACCGGAAGAATAAGAATACAAAAGACTTTGACGGGACGGTGATCATGCCGGATCCATCCCGTTCATATCTGGATAAGCTGAGACTGCCGGAACTGGTTCCGTTTGATGAGACGATCTTTATCGATGCGGATTGTCTGGCTTACAAGGACTTGAATGATTTCTGGGCTATGTTTGAAGGGGCATCAGATTTTTCTGTCTTCGGGAAAGACTGGCCAGAAGAGTATGAATACGGATGGTTTAAGAAGGAGAATGCCGGGGAGTTCAAAGACAGGATCAGAAGTATTCCGGAATTCATCGGCGGTGTATATTTTTTGCGCAAAAGTGAAGCACTGCAGGAGTTTGGAAAGACATGCAGGTATATTCTGGAGCACTATCATGAATATGGATTCAGACAGTTTGAGAATCCTGCGGATGAACCGGTGATTGCTCTGGCCATGGCTGTTCACGGGTTTACATCTGTCGGGGAGAAATCTCCTGATATCTGTTTCTATCCGCACTGTACGTATTTTGATGCGGATATCCTGACCGGTACGGTTCGCTTCAGCAACCGGTATATGCCCGAACGCGGTGTGATCCCGCAGGCATATATGGTGCACTGGGGCAGCGGTGTAACGGTAACGCTGAGATATCGCTATGAAGAGTATAAGCTGAAACAGATGTATGCCGGCAGACACCCGGGAAAGGCGGAGCTGGCATCTGCGAATCTTCTGATCAGAGCTGACAGAATACGGTATGAAGCCATCCGGGCTGTGTGGAGAAGAATCAAGCCGCTGGTGAAGAAATAGATCCCTGTCAGGACACAGTGCTGTCCGGTGAAGGAAGTATACAGAATATATAAGATCCTCCGATACATATGTACGGAGGATCTTTTGGTAAGTATATTATTTTTTCTCTTTGGTGAACATCTGCGCCAGAGGCAACAGGATCATACTGACAAGACCTCCCGCAAAGCCGTTGTTGTAAAGGTTCAGCCAGGCGTGGAAGGAACCAGTCTGGCGTACGATACTGATATGCAGCATACCCGCCAGAACGCCCCAGAGAGGACCGAATCTGCCCGCAAACGGACATATACATGTGCCGAGCAGAGCTGAGAACTGTACCGCCGGATCGGTCAGGTTCCAGCCTGAGACAAATGATAACAGGACGATACCCAGCAGTACCCAGATCACGTTGCGGTAGTGCTTGCCGATGGCGCCGAAGCTCCACATGGAGAGTATACCGGAAATGACCGGACCG
>CADBMY010000114.1 GCA_902795905.1 uncultured Erysipelotrichaceae bacterium | reverse complement strand
TCCGCTTTTGGGTTTGAGAATGCCTATGCCTATATGATCTTTGGCATGGTAGGCGTAAACTTCCTGGTGGAAGCAGGTCTGAATCTGCTTCTCTCACCTCAGATCGTACGTCTGATCGAATACTACAGAAGAAACAGAAAGAACTGACAGTGATATCGTCAGAAGACAGGAGACTGAGATGAAAGACAGGGGAACAGAAACGATCCTCACCGAAAGACTGATCCTGCGCCGGTTTGAAGCAGGAGATGCGAACCATGCCTATGCCAACTGGTGCAGCGATCCGCAGGTCGTCAAGTTTCTGACATGGCCTGTACACGCTTCCGTAAAGGTCACGGAAGAAGTCATACAGTCATGGATCTCACAGTATGATGATCCCTGTTTCTACCAGTGGGCGATCTGTCTGAAGGAGACGGATGAAGCAATCGGCTCGATCAGTGTCGTAAACAGAGACGAAAGTGCTGAAGCAGCAGAGATCGGCTACTGTATCGGCAGGGCATACTGGCGTCAGGGCATCACTGCGGAAGCTCTGAAAGCCGTGGCCGCATATCTGCGGGATGCAGGATATGCCAGGATCTGCGCCAGGCATGATACGAACAATCCGGCATCGGGCAGGGTCATGGTCAAGGCAGGCATGCAGAAGGAAGGCATCCTGCGTCATGCCGGCAGAAACAATACCGGGATCTGTGATCTTGTCATCTATGCGGTGATCTTTGAAGACCGCTGAATGTTACATTGTCATGACTGAAACCTCTCTGTTATGATTTTGGTTATAGCAGGAGGTTTTTATTATGGCATGCACAACACTGCTCGTCGGTAAGAAGGCTTCTTACGACGGTTCTACATTTACAGCCAGGAATGAGGATTCCGGGCACGGTCATTACTTTCCGAAGAAGTTTACGGTCGTTCATCCGGAAGATCAGCCGGAAGTATACAGATCGGTAATCTCACATGTGGAGATCAAACTGCCGAAGAAACCGATGCGTTATACGGCAATGCCGCATGCATTCTCAGAGATGGGGATCTGGGCAGCTGCCGGTGTCAATGAAGCCAATGTATCGATGACCGCAACAGAGACGATCACGACCAATGAACGTGTGCTGGCAGGGGATCCGTTAGTCAGACGTATTCCTGCCGAGGGTGATACACCGGAGATCCCGGGCGGCATCGGTGAAGAAGATATCGTAGTGATCACACTTCCGTATATCCGCAGTGCCCGTGAGGGTGTGATCCGTCTTGGTTCTCTGCTGGAGAAGTACGGTACCTATGAGACAAACGGCATTGCTTTCCAGGATGTTGATGAGATCTGGTGGCTGGAGACGATCGGCGGACATCACTGGATCGCCAGAAGAGTGCCGGATGATGCGTATGTTGTGGCACCGAATCAGTTCGGTATCGATGAGTTTGATCTGGAGGATGCCTTCGGAGAACAGAAGGAACACATGTGTTCGGCAGATCTGCGTGAGTTTATCACGGAGAATCATCTGGATCTTTCCCTTGACGGCAAATTCAATGCCAGATATGCCTTTGGTTCGCATTCCGACCAGGATCACAGTTACAACACACCGCGTCAGTGGGCTGTACAGCGTTATTTCAATCCCCGCTCCAATGCCTGGGACGGTGCGGATGCCGATTACAGACCGGATGATGACGATATCCCGTGGTGCCGGGTTCCCGAGCATAAGATCACGGTAGATGAGATGAAGTGGGCTCTGTCCAACCATTATCAGGGCACGGAGTATGACCCGTATGCCAAGTACGGAGATCCTTCAAGAAGAAACCAGTACCGGGTGATCGGTATCAACCGCAATGACTTTGTGACGGTCGTACAGATCCGTCCGTACCTGCCGGAAGCAATCAGAGTTATCGAGTGGGTAGCACTGGGCTCCAATGCCTTCAATGCTCTGGTTCCGTTCTATGCAAATATTGACAGGACACCGGAATATCTGGCCAATACGACGCGCAAAGTGACGACGGAGAGCTTCTACTGGGCTAACCGCATCATTGCGGCGCTTGCGGATGCCAGCTTCTCTGCCAGTAAGTCTCTGGTCGAAAGATACCAGAGTTCGGTACTGCGTCAGGGTCTGCAGATCATTACGGCCGCCGACAAAGCTTTCCTGAAGAAGAAAAAGGTAAAGAATACTTCGGCATACTGTGAAGAAGTTAACGGTAAAGTGACGGAGATGCTTGAAAAGGAGACCCAGGGGATCCTGGCCAAGGTCCTGGATGAAGCGACCAACGTAATGAAGAACTCATATTCGAGGAATGATTACTAGGAACTTGTAAAGAGTGACTGACAGATACTGTCGGTCATTTTTAAATGAGATATAATGTTGTGGGGGTCAATACAATGACAAATATCAGAGAACTGACAGATTACTGTCTGTCTTGTCCGAGACCGCGCTGTGAGACCGGCTGTCCGACAGGCAACCATATTCGTGATTTTATCAAGTACCTGAAAGAAGATGATCTTGCAGGTGCTGCTCATACACTTTATGATGTGAATCCTTTTCCGGAACTGACCAGCAGACTGTGTGACTGTGAACGGCAGTGCCAGGGACACTGTGTCCGCGGCATCAAGGGTGAACCGGTGTCGATCCAAGAGATCGAGCGTTACATCAGTGATCAGGTGAAAAGAGACCTGCAGGCAGGAGATGACTGCGGAAAGAAGGCAGCGCTGCTCGGTGCCGGACCGGCCTGTCTTGCGGCTGCCATCGATCTGCGTAAAGCAGGGTTTACCGTTGATATCTACGAGAAGCTGGACAGCTGCGGCGGGGCGATCCTGTCCGGTATTCCTGCATATCGTTTTGACAAGGCATATCTTGTTCAGATCGAGAAGGAACTGAAGGAGATCGGGGTAAACTTTCATTTCCGTACGGAAGTCGGTAAGGATATCAGCACGGAAGAGTTGCTGAATACATATGACTGTGTGTTGGCCGGGATCGGTGCCCAGGTCGAGAATACATACGGTCTTCACGCTTCACAGGGGTGTGAAGCAGGACTTGACCTGCTGTATAACCTGAATATTCTCGGTATGCATGAGGATTACAAAAAGAAGTACAAGGGTGCTGTTGTCTGGGGCGGCGGCAATGTCGCCATGGACTGTGCCAGAAGTCTGATCCGTATTCTGGATGAGGTCACGGTTATCTACAGGCGAAGCCGGGCGGAGATGCCTGCCAACCGCGATGAGATCGAAGATGCCATCAACGAGGGTGTCAGGTTTGCCTTCCTTGAGAATATCAAGGAACTCATTACGGATGAGCAGGGCAGAGTTACCGGCGCAAGATGCGTAAAGATGGAACTTGGCGAACCGGATGAGAGCGGACGCAGATCAACACACGAGATCCCGGGCAGTGAGTATGAGATCAGCTGTGAACTGGTCGTTCCGGCGATCGGTCAGAAAGTCTCACTGGCCTGTCTTGGTGCCGATGTGCATCTTACCGAGGGACATCAGACGGATATACCGAAGGTCTATGTCTGCGGTGATGCCCGTCTTGGACCGAAGACGGTAGCAGCTGCGATCCGTGACGGCAGAGAGGCTGCATCAGAGATCATTTCTGCTTTGGCATAATAAAAGCCTGACTTATCAGTTATCTTCAAGCCAGGCTTTCAGTTCATTGGGTATTCTGGTGATAAAGCGTACGGTGTTCAGACCGTGCGCTTTTAATTCGG
>CADBMY010000113.1 GCA_902795905.1 uncultured Erysipelotrichaceae bacterium | reverse complement strand
GGTGCCATGGCATGCGCTTCCATCGCCTCTTCGACAAGTGCCGTGGTGTCTGCTATATGTATTCTGACCTGTCCGTTCAGTGCTTCTGCTATCAGTATTTCATCCATTACTGTTTACTCCGTTTAAGCTTATTGTTGATCCGCCGCATCATGCGCTCATCTGTTTTGATCACCCTGCGGTCAGCCGTAAAGATGCCGTTGCATTCGGTCTCGACATCCGCTGTCTGGGTATAGATACACCCTGCCAGTCCCTTCGGTATATTCCGTACAACATCCCGTTCGTATGCCTCTTCCAGAGCCTGATTCAGCTTCGGTTTATCCGTAAACTTCTTGTATCCGTATAACTTGTCAGCCTCGCTGTGGCCGTGTTCAAGGTATGCATAGCCGCCGAATTCACTGAGCAGGAAGATCCTGCCGTCATTGTGCGGCGCAAAGACACGGTGGAAGTAGACATGCCTGCTGTTGAAGTCTCCGGCTCCGCGGTCATGCCATCCTGAAGTACTGTCGATCAGCCTCGTATGGTCATAATTGCGGATGTGATCGGTCACCCTGACACTGTCAAACTGTCCCCAGCCTTCGTTGAAGGGCACCCAGGCAAAGATACAGACACTGTTGTAGAGAGTGCTGAGCATCGCATCAAGCTCCTTCATGAACATCTCTCTGCCGGCTTTATCCTGTCTGCCAAGCCGCTCATACTTCCCGTCATCCCGGAAATTTCTGAGTCCGAGTGTCGGCCAGATACCGATATTCGCAAAGCTGTACGCGCTGCCGCCGTTAGGCATGTCCTGCATCACCAGCATGCCCAGTTTGTCGCAGAGATAATACCAGCGCCGGCATTCCACCTTGACATGCTTGCGCAGAAAGTTGAAGCCCATCTCCTTGAACTTCGTGATTTCACTGATCATCGCCTGTTCACTCGGATATGTCAGCAGTCCGTCCGGCATATAGCCCTGATCCAGCAGACCGCTCAGGAAGATGATCTGCCCGTTCAGCGCAAAACGCATATAGCCGTTTTCATCCTTCATCTTGGCAAACTTACGCATGCCGAAGTAACTGCGCACGGCATCTTCTTCCGTCTCCAGATACAGATCGTACAGGAACGGATCCTCCGGACTCCAGGGATGAACATCCTTGATCGGTATGACATAGTTCTTCTGGGCAGAGATCCCGCGATGCACCAGTTTCTTATCCGCAAAGACACTGATGACGACCTGTTCAAAGTCTCCGGACATATCCAGATAGACAAGACCGTGATCATAATCCGGTGTGATCTGGATCTCTTCGATCGCATGTGCAGGCACTTCCTCAAGCCACACCGTCTGCCAGATTCCTGAGCTCGGTGTATACCAGATGCCCTCAGGCTTCAGTCTCTGCTTGCCGTATACATAGATACTTTGATCCGTATGATCTTCACAGCGTACGACAAGTTCGTTGTGAGCCTTGACAAGACCGGTGATATCCAGCGAAAACGGCTCATATCCGCCCTCGTGATGCCCCGCCTCAATACCGTTGACATATACCGTGCAGACCTGATCCACAGCCTCAAAATTCAGCCGTACATGCATCAGCGACGGTTCATACTCAAATGTCCGGCGGTACCAGAGCACCTCATCCGGCTTCAGCTGTCTGTCGGTACCCGAAAGGTATGACCCCAGTGCAAAAGGAACCGTGATCTTCTCCCATCCCGTATAGATATCGGGCAGTGATCCGTCGGTGATCTGAAACTCCCAGGTACCGTTCAGGCTCATGAAACTCCCGCGCTGAAACTGCATTCTCGGATATTCATTCAGAGGACTTGTACGGTCGAGTTCTTCACCCCATGGACTAAGCAATACCATGACCTATCTCCGTGCTGCCTTACGGCGAATGAAAAAGCGTACTGCCACAACGATCAGCGCCAATACGTGGAATATCACAAAGAGCTGATTCATTGCATCAAGAGCTGCCGTATTTCCGGCTGTCTGCGATGCGTAAAGACTTGTGATCAGATAAGATACCCCGATCATGATCACTTCCGCAGCCATCAGCGGGATCTCATAGCGGGCAAACACATCCAGGCACGCGGGCAGAAATACCGCAAATATACAGCCGATGATGACGGTCTGCACATCCATGCGCATCGTCCACTTCTGAAGCGCAAACAGGACGATCACCGCCGCAAAGAAACCGCCGGCAAGACCGCCGAAAAGCGCTGTAATGATCCTGACTGCTTCGTTTTTCTTATCATTCATCTGATATCACCTAGACGATCGATGTATG
>CADBMY010000112.1 GCA_902795905.1 uncultured Erysipelotrichaceae bacterium | reverse complement strand
TGGGGCAGCGGATATCCAGAATACTGATATTGTCTGCGGTCATAAGCTGTCCTCCTATGTACAAATTATCCGTCAGATACAGGGGATTATCCAGTATTTACAAGATAAAAACTGCCGCCGGGATATCTCTGCAGCAGTTCTTATACTCACTGTACTTTGGAGATCAGCTTCAGATCTTCAAGTAACTGAAGATACAGTATGGTCTGTTCCTTCGCATCTCTGCAGGTATCCAGAGATACCAATCTTGCGATCTCACCGACCGTGCGCTTACCGTCGATACTGTTGGTGATATTGTCCGCAAGTCCCATCATCTTCCAGGGATCACCGATCTTCTGATTGTATGCCTTCAGGACATCACCGTAGCCGAGAGCTTCATAGTCGCTTAACTGCTGGATCGGTCCGACAAAGTCTCTCTGATATACCGTATTCAGTGTCTCATCGAGAGGATAGGTATCCTGCAGGTCATATGCTTTGAACCATCCGTCAAACAGGGCTTCAATACGTGCTTTCTCCGCACTCGTGTCGTATTCACCGACAAGCTTTGTGACACTGTCCGTGCAGGCCAGGAAGTAGTCCTTCAGCCTGTACATTGCCGAACCAAATAATGCCTTGTCGATCTTACCATCGAGGTACTTCTGCAGGTAAGCCGTCTTTTCGGCAATGATATGTTCATCCTGCTTGGCGAATAACTGCGGGACATCTTCACAGGTGAGATTGGCCAGGTTATACGCAAAGTTGATCGCAGTAAGACACGAGAACTTCAGCACAGCGGGATCGATCACATCCAGGGTATCGGTAGCCGTGTGGTAGTTCAGATCAGGCCACTGTCCCAGCATACAGCAGGGGATATTGACTGTCGGATCACAGTATACGGTATGATCACTGCCACCGGAATGCGGTTCCACACGGTAGTTGGTCAGCGCCACCGGATCACCCGCAAGGGAGCTGGCTTCTCTGCCTGCCTGCTCGAGGGCATACATGCACAGTTCGTTGTTCAGCGAAGGTGTGCTGTGCGGTGTTCTTGTCAGCGTGATCGGTCCGTAGAAACGTGTCTGCTTACCGCCGACCATGTCCAGATTCATCGCTCCGAGACCCTTATTGTATTCCGTATGATCACTGAGGTAGGCGAAGGTGCCGGTAAACTCCGGAATCAGGATCAGCTTGATCGTATGCTGAGGCTGCGGGATCCTGCCGTCTTTGATCAGTCTGTTCATGACATTCATCGCTTCCAGAGTTGCGGAAACACCGGACGCATTGTCGTTGCATGAACTTCTGGGATGGCAGAGATGCGCAGAGAGATATACGGTCTTATCATCCTTGCCGGGTATCGTTACCTCGACATCTTCGATATGACCGTTATACAGGGCAGAATCAATGTACGCTCTGACCTGCAGGTACTTTCCTTCTTCACGTGCCTTTCTGCACAGTTCTGCCAGCTTATCACCGGCTTCGGGAGACAGCACAAAGCCTCTGCCTTCGGGTTCACCCTCAATATGCGTATGCCAGTAGGAGGTATATGTCAGAGACTGGTACAGATCCTTTCTCTTACGGTTGGATGTCTCCATGATATAGTCGGTAACGATACCAAGAGCACCCTTTTCATATACCCACGGATACTGTCTGATATGCCCTCTGATAAAGACAAACTTACCGTTCAGATCCAGATCTTCATATGCCCTGGGGTCAGCTCCCTTATCCAGCAGTACCAGATCAACAGGGTTCTCTCGGCAGTCGATCGGATAGCTCTTCTGGATCACTGAGATCGCCTCGTGGGAATAATCCGCAAGACGCATCTCCGGATCAACGAGATCAAGATATGCCTCTTTGATCGACCACTCCCTGAACATCTTGGACTGCAGATACCAGACATCAGGATCAGCTTCGTAGGAGAGAATCTTTGCGTCAAGCCTGTTCTTCGCACAGATCTTCATGACATGTTCGGCAGCTTCCCTGTACATCGGAGAAGCCTGTATGCGATGGAAGTTGGATACTTCCTTGACAGTGTTCAGCAGTCTTTTCTCGGATACTGCTGCAGCGAAAATTGTAGAATCCTGCATATGATCACTCCTGTTATTTACGCATATTATACAGTACAGAACAGGTGATTACTGCACCGGATAAGAAATGTGTGATTCCAAAGTGATTTTGTCCCGGTGTTGTCCGGTATCCGTTACCGTAACGTTAACGAAAGGAAGCGGGATAAACGCATGAAAATGATCTTACTCAATGCCAGGGAACTGCACAAGCACAGCGGCTTCAGAGAATACTGTATACTTTATTGTCATATGAAAAGAACTGTCCGAAGACAGTTCCGGGGGAAGTGCTTATTTTGTGTATACGCAGTTTCCTGCAAGATATGTAGATAACACAGGAATACTGTGTATCGTACGGGGCTCGGCAGTAAACGGATCCTCGCCGAGAACAGTGAAGTCAGCGATATATCCCGGGGCAATGCGTCCCTTGGTGTTTTCTTCAAAGCTGGCATAGGCAGCCATTGAGGTAAAGCTGTTCAGG
>CADBMY010000111.1 GCA_902795905.1 uncultured Erysipelotrichaceae bacterium | reverse complement strand
GCTGATCCGCTCAACGGCAAGCTTTCCAACGAGACACCGCTGGCACAGGCTATCCTTGACCATAAGATCGGTGATACCGTTTCGGTTCAGGCTAAGACACCGTATGATGTGATTATCATCACGATTAAATAATTTCTTCAGGGAAATACAGGAATACAGACAATAAGATAAGCAGGAGGTTTACTCATGAAACAGCTGCTTATCTTTTCTTTGTTTATCATCCTGGTATTCATGATCGACATTACCCCGGAAGATCCTGCACAGATGAAAAAAGAGACGATCAGCATTACCGTAGACGGAGCCGTTGAACACCCCGGTGTATACAAGACGCAGCCATACGCTACGGTCAGTGAAGTACTGGCCAAAGCAGGCATCAGTGAAGATGCTGATATGAGCGTGATCAACCCTGAAACCGTACTGAAGGACAGGGATGTACTGATCATCCCGGAAAAGAGAACAGAAACGCGTGTGTCGATCAATACTGCAGATCTCGATACACTGTGCACACTTCCCGGAGTCGGCCCGACGACCGCTGAAAAGATCATCGCCTACAGGAATACGATGGGCTTGTTTCAGAATACCGATGATCTGCAGAAGGTAAAAGGAATCGGTCCGAAGAAGTATGAGAAACTGAAGGAATTCATATGTCTCTAGGATCACTGCGTGAGGATCTGCTGCATCATTCACTGCTGATCGCGGTCATGGTGCTGTTTTTCGGCCGGTATCCGTTCACCTCAGCTGCTCTGGTTCTGGTCCTTGGCTTTCTGCAGAAACGCCGCAGTTTTCTGTTTCTGGTGCTTTTAGTCTGTGTTTTCTCAGCAAATATGTACCTGCACACGGACAGGAATATTGCGGAAGGCAGGGTAGTCACGGTCCGGGACAGCTACTGTATCGTACAAAACGGTGAACAGAAGCTTTTACTGTATACGGACAGGCAGCCGCTGCTGGATTCCCGCATATCCTTTGCCTGTACGCCGGAGAAGATCATATCCTCTCCGCTGTTTTACAGAAGAACATTTGCCCGGAACATGCAGAGTCACGGTGTAACCGAAAGCTGCCGGATCAACGGCTATCAGGTCATTCGCCCCAGTCACAGTATACGGGGATACATGCAGAAGCGTACATACGCGATCGAAGACGGACAGATACAAAGATACGTACAGAGGATCCTGCTTGACATGCACAGTGCCGATGATGATCTGATCAGTTCTCTGCGTTCATCCGGTTTTTCCCTGATCGGTATTACATACGTGATCTCTTCCGTGCTTAAGTTTTTTTCCGACAGAAAACACAGAAACACGATTATTCTCATCCTGCAGGGTATACTGATCTGTATCTATCATTTTCCGGTCAATCTGCTGTTTTCATTTCTTTACAGACTCAGCGGATATACATCGCTGAATGCCCATGAGCGTCTGGGACTCTGTATTCTTTCCGTACTCTTCCTGTTTCCGTATGCAGTATTATCTTCCGGTACGGTCATGATGATCCTGTTCAGGCTTCTGCGCCTTTACCGGCTGAAAACAGAAGAACGTCTGCTTGCGGATGTCTTTATCCAGAGTATTCTTTTTCAGCGTGTCAGCCTGCTGAAATGGCTGCTCTACGGCATCATCCTGCCGGTATACGGCATTCTGTGGTTTATGGCTTTATTCTGCCTGTACAAGCCTATATCTCTGCTTGTCGCTGCTGTGCATCTCTTTGACAGATTTACGGCTGTTACCGATCTTTTCTCGATCCCGGGCAGTGTGCTTGGGGCGGGGCTGCCGGTATACCTGATCATGGTCTTGATCATGCGCGGCAAGCCGTATATATTCCGTTATGCCCTGATCCTGTTTCTGATCTTTCAGTATACCGGACTGTTTCATCCGCTGGCTGAAGTTACATTTGTTAACGTCGGTCAGGGAGATGCTATCCTGATCCGGCAGCCGTTTAACACCTGCAATATTCTGGTCGATACCGGAAGACCCTCTGCGTATACAGACCTGCGAGGATATCTGCAGGCATTGGGCATCCGCAGGATCAATCTTCTGCTGATCAGTCACAGCGATGATGATCATGACGGCAATGCTGAACGTGTGGAAAGCAACTACGGCGCCGAGGTGATCCGTGACCATTTCGGTACTTTACAGCGGGGCAGGATACGCTTCTATGATTTGAATACGATCGATGATGCAGATGACAGCAACCGCAGTTCACAGACGGTGCTGTTTGCGATGAACGGTCTGACGTATCTACTGACCGGAGATATCGATCTGTATACGGAAGAGGTACTGCTCAGGGAGTATGATGATCTGCACTGCGATATCCTGAAACTGGCACATCATGGCAGTGATACAGCTTCCGGCGATGCGTTTTTAGAGCGTACCAGGCCTTTGCTGGCGGTGGTCTCTGCCGGGCTGAACAATTACTATGGTCATCCTCATCCCTCTGTTATCCAAAGACTGAAAGACTGGCATATTGACTGTCTGAATACAGCTGTTAACGGGGATATACGGATCCTGTGTCTGCCGCATGTCAATCTGCTTATCACAGCCGATAAAAAGACCGGCATACTATTGCCCGGATAACGGTATAATAGAAACATGATATATCTGATCGAAGGAAAAGAGACGTACTTCCTGACCCGTAAGAAAAGCGCCCTGCTGAACCGTAAGGATCTGGACCGTGAGAATATCCTGGTCATTGATGGTTCCGACCGGAAGAACTTTTCCATGTCATCCGTGCTTTCCTTCTGCAATACAGTCTCTCTTTTCAGTGAACGCAGGGCAGTCGTGATCAACGATCCGTATTTCCTGAATTCTGCTGGTTCCGATAAAGCAAAAACCAAGGCAGCACCCGTCAGCGAACTGCTGGAAGCGTACTGCAGGGATCCCAATCCTGACTGTGATCTGTTACTGGTCTGTACTGGATTTGAGGCAGATAAACGTACAAAGGAATACAAGATCCTGGAAAGTCACCGCGGTCAGAGCGTGGATATCCTGACTTTCAGCCAGAAATCACCGCGTGAACTGGAACGCTATATCGATACAGAACTGTCCAAGCACAGGATCCGGATGACTAATGATGCCCGCAGGGAATTCCGTATCCGCATCAACAACAGTACGACAATGTTTCATATCGCCATGGACAGTATTCTTCTGTATGGGGAAAAGGATCTGAATCTTGAGGATATTGAACATCTTGTCTATATCAATCCGGAAGTCAATCACTGGAAACTTGGCAACTGTTTCATCGCCGGTGATGCAGAAGGTACTTTCCGGGCCCTGCAGGAATGCATAGAGATCGAGCATATGACCTATACAAACCTGATTCCGGTACTGGCATCACAGATCCGCGGTATATACAATTCTGTGCTCTGTAATGAGCATGGTATGGGCGAGGACCAGATCCGCCGGTATACCGGCAGGAATTATCCGTCTCTTGATATCAACAGTGCCGGCAGACTTTCCTCAAGGGATCTGCTGGAGAGAATGTATGCGCTGGCAGAACTGGAACAGGCGATCAAGCGCGGTGAAGCAGACGAGAAAAACGGTTTTGAACGTTATCTGATGAGGTACCTGTGATGCAGTCATTAACTGAGTTATACAAAAAGGGAAGAGGACCCAGCAGTTCGCATACTTTGGCTCCGGAAAGGGCCTGCAGGCTGTTTACGGAGGTATGCGGTGTCTTTCCGTATTATCAGGTTCAGTTGTACGGTTCATTGTCACTGACAGGTAAGGGACATGGGACCGACCGGGTGATCATCGAAACACTGCCCGGTGAGACGGAAGTAGAGATGTGTCTGGACTGGGATGAGGAGTTCCCCAACGGCTTCTACCTGCGCGGGCTCAATGAAGATCATATCGAACAGGTAAAATGGACTGTCTTCTCACTTGGCGGCGGAACCATTCGTATCAAAGAATATCCGGTAGATTTTACTCAGGAGATATACAGTGAAAACAGCTGGAAAGAGATCACGGAAGTACTTGAACATGAAGGTCTCTCACTGACGGAGTATATCTACAGGCATGAACCGGATCTTCACGCATATCTGCTTGATATTCTCGATGCTGAGCTTGCCTGT
>CADBMY010000110.1 GCA_902795905.1 uncultured Erysipelotrichaceae bacterium | reverse complement strand
CATTACGGTTTCTTTTCTTCTCTTAGGAGAACATGTGTTTAGATAATTCTGAAACCTCCACTGTGGAATCTCTTTATATAATTCGTGGAGTTGTTCAAGAAGAATAGATCTATATTCACTGTTAACCATATCCAGATTCCACTTAGTGTAATTGCATATCCACCGAAGAACGTAGGAGTACTCCACATCGGTAAAATGTAATCTATCTGCATATACCAACGTATCTCTAAAAACAGCAACTGCATCTAATCTGGTTTTCCCATTTTCGGCAGTTATTTGCCCATTGGTGTTAAATCGGTAATAGAAGCCGGCATCCTTTAAAGCGATTATTTCTTTAGCGCAATGCATCAATTGAAAGTGAGGGCGAAAATCTTCCCATCTAACACCCTCTGGAAACTGGAAGTGTGCATCTCTTAAAAAATCTGTCTTATAGACCTTACTGTTTGCGCTAACCTCTAAAGACAACAATTCCGGACATTCTTTAGTATTTCGAATTTGAACATTATCCTCTGTCGATTTTGAAAATAGTCTTTCGAACGTGTCCTTACTATGCCAAGGAAGATACTGACTAGTTACAACATCATAAATCCACGGCAACATTATGATCATATCTGGGTAGTGTTCCACTCTTGAAAGCAATGCAGTCATTTTTTCGACAAACAATTGACCATACCAATCATCACTATCAAGAAATGTCACAAAAGGAGTCTGGACATATTTCATTCCGCAATTTCTTGCAGCCCCCAATCCTTTATTACTCTGTGACACATATGTTATTAATTCAGGATATTCTGCAGCATACTTCTCACATATTGACGGAGTATTATCAGTTGAGCCATCATTTACAATCACAATATGATGATTAATCAATGACTGGTTAATGAGGCTATCTATGCATTCTTTTAAATACTTTTCAACATTATATGCCGGGACAATCACTGTAAGTAACTGATTAGACATTATTCATCCTCCTCTAAACATTCAATCCTTGGGTTAAACGTAAGTCCCGCGAAGAAGTTTTTTATCACAACCCACGAACGTTTTAACTTATGATTTTTGGAATTCATAATAATGCGAAGCACGTTGATAACACATTTCCCTGTATAATATGTGAATCCCTTGAGGCCTTCTTTTCTATATGTATAGTTGTCATTTCTATAGGCAAAGTTGTACCTTTCAATTCGATTTGCATCATCTAGTACAATACTGCTTCCCTCGTTGTTAGCAGTTTTATGGACAACTGTACTTTTACCCACAAGAAAGGAAGGTATATTGTGTCTCACAGCAATCCTTCTTGAGTACTCTATATCATCACCCCAAATAAAGAATTCTTTGATCGGCAATCCGACTTTTATTACCGTTTGACGAGATATAAACATGGATACAAATGTTCCTTGGTCTACCCTGATTATTCCCTCTTTAAGCAAATCAAGATTTTGATAGTATGCTTTTGTGATTTTTTGCCTATTCATTTTGCATTCGGTGCCGTCCAACCAGAATACTGCTGAAGAAAGGAATCCGTAGTTATTATTTCCAATCAATTGATTAGCAAATACCAATTGGCGAAGGGCATCCGGTTCAGGTATACAGTCATCATCCATCATCCATATATAGTCAGCACCTAACTGCACCGCCTTTTTCATTCCGTAATTAAATCCGCCTGATCCACCAATGTTTTTATCCAAACGATAATAATGGATTCTTTCGTTCTCTGCAGAGATTATTGACATATATTCATATGTCTCGTCGGATGACGCATTATCAACAACAATTGCTTCACAGCTCCATTCTTGCTGATTTAACACCGCATTTAAGCATTCTTCAAGCAGATATCGTCTGTTATATGTCACAATAACCGCGGCTATTGTCATGTTATTCTTCTTGCTCATTACTTTTTCCATTTGATGTATTACTGTTGTATTTAATGATGATGACTGCTAAAAAAGTGTACTTTTTGAACAGTACCCACAGTTTCTTTAGCACCCTATTATTTTGCGTATTTATGGTTTTATATGTTAGAATAGGTATGCTGCTTTAGGTAAAATAAAAAAGTACACTAATTTAAACAGTACCCTATATTTCATCCCGATTTTAGTTATGCCCTATTTATAACGTTTTGCTTTATATCTGAATGTAGATTTGGGCATGTTGCATTGATTTGCTGCCTGGCTGAGACTTAGTTTTCCCTCAGACCATAGTTTGAATACTTTTTCGAATGATTCCGGCAGCGCCTTTTCAGGTCTGCCGAAGCGTACCCCGCGGGCTTTTGCAGCCGCGATACCTTCAGCCTGTCTTTGCCGTATATTGTCTCTTTCGTTTTCTGCCACGAATGACAATACCTGCAGAACGATATCCGACAGGAATGTTCCTACCAGGTCTTTACCCCTTCTGGTATCCAGCAGAGGCATGTCTATAACTACAACATCTATCCTTTTGCTTTTTGTCAGATACCTCCACTGCTCCTGGATCTCTTCGTAGTTCCTTCCCAGTCTGTCGATACTCTTGATGTACAGCAGATCATCTTTTTTCAGTTTCCTGCATAGTTTAGTATATGCAGGTCTGTCGAAGTCCTTACCTGACTGTTTGTCTGTAAAGATGTTGTTTGGTGATACTCCGCAGTTGATCATCGCTGTAACCTGTCTGGCTTCGTTCTGCTCTTTTGTACTGACACGGACGTATCCATAGATTTGCATAGTCTCCTTCATTTCTTTTCGCTTACATTTATGCTTTAACCTCCCATATATTAATCATAGATTTATAAAAACCAAAAAAGTCATCTGAATGTAATATATATGTGCACATACAGATGACTCTTTCGTTTACTTATTTACTACGTTCACCGGTTCACCCTGCAGGTAACCTTTGATGTTATCTACCGTCATGTCCATGATACGCTGTCTGGCTTCCTTAGCACCCCAGGACATGTGCGGGGTAATGATGCAGTTCTTCGCGGTAAGCAGGGGATTATCACCTTTGATCGGCTCGGTGCTGACAACGTCTACACCGGCTGCGGCGACCTTACCGCTGTTCAGCGCATCCGCAAGATCCTGTTCAACGATCAGCGGTCCCCTGGAGTTATTCAGGATGATCACACCGTCCTTCATCTTTGCGATACTGTCCTTGTTGATGATTCCCTGTGTCTCCGGGAATAACGGACAGTGCAGGGCGATCACATCACTCTTTGTGAACAGTTCATCCAGTGTCACATAGTCTGCGATCTGTCTGCCTGCCTCATTCTCAAAGCTGTCATATGCCAGCACATGCATACCCAGTGCCCTGGCGATCTCGCCGGTCCTTCTGCCGATGCGTCCAAAGCCGATGATGCCAAGTGTCTTACCGGCCAGTTCGATCAGCGGGTAATCCCAGTAACAGAAGTCGGGGCAGTTCTGCCACTTGCCTTCTTTAACAGTCTGATCGTGATGCCCGATATGATGACAGATCTCCAGCAGTAAGGCGATCGCAAACTGGGCTACGGAATCGGTACCGTATGTCGGTATATTGCATACCGGTATGCCCTTCTCCTTGGCATATGCGGTATCGACAACGTTGTATCCGGTTGCCAGTACACTGATCATCCGGATGTTTGGACATGCGTCTAATACATTTCTTGTGATCGGTGTCTTGTTGGTCAGTACTACTTCTGCTTCTCCGATGCGTCTGATGATCTCTGCTTCATCATGCAGAGGAGTTCTCTCATATACCGTCAGTTCACCCAGTTCTCTTACACCATCCCAGGAGAGATCTCCGGGATTCTCCGTATATCCATCCAGTACTACGATCTTCATCTTGTGCCTCCGTTTCTGTTCAAGAAAGCTCTGCTTATCGGCAGAGCTCTTGTATGACATTAATTATTCCTGGCGTACTGTGCCTGCATTCTCTCATAGAATGCCGGATTCTCTTCTCCGTACTGTTTCTGACATTCATCCAGTGCTGCCTTGTACAGACTCGTATTGATATGATTGTCGATATTGATACGGATACCCTGGGCATCCAGGAGACCCAGACGCTTCATGTAATTCCAGGCTCTCTTTACCGAACTCCTCATGGGATCGGTATTTACCTCAAATCTCGGGTTATCCATGAAAGCCCTGACATGTTCCTCATCTTCACCAAGCTGTGCAGCCATCAGCTTTACAGCCTCCTCATGATGTGTCTCATAGTAAGCCATCGCCCGGATCCACGCCTTCATCAGGCCCTTTACCGCCTCCGGGTTTTCTTCTACCCAGGAAGTCAGTGCTTCCGACCGGCAGCACGAATAGTCAGGCAGAATATCACTCGCATACGTCAGGATCTTCACGTTGGGATTGGTATTGACCTCATAGTTTAATCCGGTACCGACAAGACCGAAGTCAGCTTCTCCGGACTCTACTGCCGCAATACGCTCTTCCTGATTCTCTGTCTCGAGCCAGGTGATCTCTTTCAGCGGATCATAGCGCATCTCCAGCAGGGGACCGGTGATCGCGTAGAGATTCGGCTCCCAGGCAACCGTCTTGCCTATGATGTCTTCTATGCCGTGCCACTCCGCATCTGCCCGTCCGAATACAGGCATACAGCCGGTCAGCAGATAGCCGCCGAAGATCGTCAGGTCCATCCCCTCCGAGATATGCTGCAGAGGCAGATTCGTACCGGAATTGGTCGCTATATCGATCGTACCGTTCCTGATGCCTTCAAATACTTCAATGTCATTCTGTACTTTGACATACTCGAGAACAATGCCTTCATCCTTCAGGTACCCCTGTGCCTCAGCGATCGCTGTCAGCACATGTCCGTTGGGATGATCCGCAAACCGTACCGTGATCATTTCCCGCGGTGTTTCTTCCGGGATATCCTCTTTCGGTTTTTCCATGCATCCGGAGACCGTCAGCACACTGCTCAGGAGGACTGCCGCAATCATACTGCGTTTATTCATGTTTATCAGTCTCCTCTGCCTTCTGTTCCTCTTCGGCCTTGAAGTCTTCTATCGTCTTGCGTCCGGTCATATCCAGCTGAGATATCGTTACATTCGGGAACGGTACATTGATACCGTTTCTGTAGAAGATCTTCAGGATCTCCGCATTCAGGTATCTGTTCATACCCTTAACATCCTTCTCAAAGCACTTACAGATGACCAGTACATCAATACCGCTGGCCCCGAGATTGGAGACACCCAGATATGTAGGACCATCCAGGATCAGATCATTCTTCTCTCTTAATGCCGGCAGTTCACGCTTCATGACAGCTTCTACATAGTCGATATCCTGTCCGTATTCGATACTGATCGTTGCCGAAGCGACCGAAGCTTCCTTCGTCATGTTCAATACACCGGAGATATGACTGTTGTTATAGATCTTGATATTTCCGCCGGGGGCCTGGATCTTGGTCGTACGCAGACCGATATCCATGACTGTACCTCTGGTACCGTCGATCGTCACGATATCACCGACACGGAATTCACCCTCAAAGACGATGAAGATACCGGCAATGATATCCGTGATCAGACTCTGCGCACCAAGACCGATGACAAGTGACAGAATACCGGCACTGGCCAGAACATTGCCCGAATCCATACCCACAAGGTACAGACAGTAGAAGAAGGCACCGATGGCACCGCCGTACTTCAGCACCGACAGTAACAGATGACCCAGGGTCTCACCTCTGGTGCCAAACAGCGACACAACAAGCTGTATCGGGAATCTGCACAGGGATACACCGACGATCGCCACAGTCATGATCAGCACACAGGAAGTCAGCGCAAAGATATTCCATCCTCTGTCCCAGGAACTGTAGACGATATACTTGATGATCGACTTTCTGTGGATCAGACTTTCCGCCCCAAGTACGGAGATCAGCACATAGATCATCATCAGGATACAGATGACCTTGATCATTAACATCAGTTTCTGTTCGGGACTGCGCTCACTCCATGATAAACGGCGATTGCTCCAGCGGGCTGCTGCCGTCACCGTCGAAGCCGTCCTTCCGGAAGGAAGAATAATACTGTAGACAGCCGCGTTGCTGCCGCTCTCCATCTCTTCATTGAGAGACTCGTAAAGTTTCTCTTCCTCTCTGTCTGTAACGGTGATCGTTAACGACAGGACAAGGATCAGCACAAAGCAGATCGCCGAAGTGATCAAGGCAATCGGCATACGTGCCGCAAACATACTGCTGCGCGGTATTGCCGTGGAAATATAGTATCCGTCAAGATAACGGAAATACTGGAAGTATGTCTCCGTACCCACTCTGTTAAAGCCGAAGTAATTCTCACTCAGGAAGGCCTTGTCGGGAATACCGAGATCTGCGGCTTTCTTACCGACATTGACTTCCAGCGGTGAATACAGACATACATGATCTTCGGTCGTATCAAACATGGTAATAGAACCGCCGTCCAGCATATTCGAAGACAGGATACTGGACACATCCGTAGCCTCCAGCAGCGAATCTGTCAGGGCATCATCCAGTTCGATCTGGATCATCGACCGGTGTGCCGTAATACTGCCTTCTTCCGTCTCCGTCAGCCCGGATCCATTGATCATATCTTCATATTCAAACCGGGAAACATACAGTGTCTCCCCGTTTTCATCCTTGGCGGTATAGTAGTGGAATACCGTACCGATATACCGTGATGTCTTCCCGAGATCATTGACCATCCTCTCCTGGATATAGCTGTCTTTCCTGCCGTCGATCACATCCAGGAACGGATAGGACTGATCTCCTTCATTATGACTGATCCGGAAGAACCAGTTCGGTGTACTTGTCGCAATGGTCCGCCCGTTTTCATCATAGATATAGATCTCATTGATGCCGTTAGCCTCACACAGCTTCTTCAGTGCCTGTGAGTTTGCGACAGACTTCAGTCTGTTGCCCTCATCATCGGTCAGATAGACCTTGTTGTTATCTTCATCATATATACTGTGATATCTGTCTGACTCTTCGTTCAGGATCGCGGGATCTTCTTCCGCCCCAAGTGAGACAAGAGCTGCCGTTGTCAGGAAAAGCCTGTCGTGGTACTGGTTGATCAGCTGACGGCTCTCCTGACTCTCCTCGTATCTCCCGATCACTTCCTGCAGAGCGACTTCCGACTTCTCTATGCCTTCCGTCACTTCCAGCAGTGTCTGTGTATAGAACGATAAGCCGAACATGGCCATGATTCCCGTTAACAGCAGCGGGAAGATCTTCTTGAATATGGACTTATCCAGGTAGATCGGGTCTTTCGAATTACCGCGCAGGACGATCCTGTCGGTCTGTACCTCCCGGCGGACAAAGTCATTGCGCACAATGACCGCATACGCCAGACACAGGATCATGATGACATTAAACGCAAGGACTGACCAGAAAGCCACATAATTGACATCCTCACGGATCACATCGTATTCTGCCGCCGCCGAGATCACCGTATGATCCGGAAGCTCTTCCGAAACCACGTAATACTCACGGCCGCCGATCCTCTGTGTACCGCTGTATCCGGCTGTCAATGCCTCTTCCGAAAGACCGCATTCCAGTACCTTCTGACCTGTTAACAGCTCATCGCCGTTCTTGTAATACCGGAATATCTTATCGGAAGGATCCACCGCAAAAAGGAAACCATCGTTGATCACGGCCGCACGTTTCAGCACCGATTCAACATCTGTCAGCTCTTCCGTCTGATGGTCCAGAATATCCGCTTCTGCGCCGATCGCCAGAACGTACTCCTGATCCTCGTACCGGTACGGCATTGCATAGAAATAGAAGATACCGAAACGATTCTTCACCCGCACATATTCCGGGGCATCTGTACCGCCCGATGCTGAAGCCAGCAGATCGTTGACATTCTCCTGTGTCATATACGCAGGAACCGCCGGATTCAGCCCGATCAGCGATTCATCCGGAGACAGCAGGACTGTCCCGTCCCGATCCATCAGGAACAATAGTTTCGTCTGTGAACGCTCGGCAATATTCGTAAAGATCTCTGCCTGTATCGTACTGTCCGCATTCTGCATTGACGCAAACAGCCCGTTCGACAGGATCATCTCCACATCATTCAGCATCTGCCGGTTGCCCACATGAAAGACTCCGGTCAGCTCTTCCGCACTCTCCCGGTTCCTTTCAATGACCTGCGACACCTGCTCGATTGCCTGTAAACTGTTCTGTTTCTGTTTCTGCAGAGATGCTGTTATCTGCATTCTCCGCAGTAAGATACTGATCAGTGCCGACCCCACCAGAAGCAGGACAGCATTAAAAACCATCTTCGCGAAAAAGTAGACATTCGCACGTCTTTTCGTCTTATTCTGCTGTTCTGTCATCTTGGTCTCTTCACTCATCATCGATAATTTCTGTATTTTAAATTATATACTGCAATCTTGTCTCTGCTCAATGCACAGGTTCATCATTACGCACCGGAAATGTAAAGAATGTATCCGGATACGGTTCCTGCGCCAAGGTGAAGTGCCACCACTCCTCTGCCAGAGGCACAAACCCGTGTCTTTCCATGATATCCCTGAGAAGTTTCCGGTTTCTCTTCTGTATCTCCGAAAGCCCTGCATATGCATAATGGCTGCGTTCTCCGAAGTAATCAAAGATGCCGCCCATATCGATATCCTCCCCGGTCATCCTGTCGGTCAGGGTCAGATCCACGGTACTCCCGCGGCTGTGTCCGGAGTGTTTACTGACATATCCAAGAGGGATGATCTCTCTTTTCTCCGTATCGGGATAGAAGATATCCTTCATCCGGGTATCTTCAGGATCCTCTGCCCAGCGCACAAAGTGATCCACGGCCTGCTGAGGACGGTAGGCATCATAGATCTTCAGTCTGTACCCTTTTGCATATACTTCATCACTGACTTTCTTCAGCGCATATGCCGCTTCCCGTGTCAGTAAAGCCGCCGGTTCTTCATACCCGCAGATCCTTTCTCCGACAAAGTTAAAAGATGTATAATACCTGATCTCCGTGATCACTTCCGGAATGATATCCCGGATATTCACAAAACCTGATCTGTCATCCGTAAAGTTCATATCTGTTATCTCTTCACACCTGCCCAAGATCACATGATCCTGATCAGACACATGTATATGACCGTACCGGCCAGGATACTGATGATCGAATTGCGCTTCCACACATGTGTCAGGACAACGCACACAGACGCAATCAGCTCCGGAATACCGTACGGATAGCTTAGAACAGCCGTATCCTTCAGACAGTATACCACCAGCATGCCGATGATCGCCTGCGGGAGGACCTTGCCAAGATAGCTGATATATGCCGGTGTATGTCTGCGGAAGACAAGAAACGGCAGGAATCTCAGCAGGATCGTTACGGCAGCCATCACTGCCACAAGCACAGCCGCCCTCATGCCCGCTTCTCCACCCTTCCCCGCAGAAGTGTCAGCACCAGTGTCATCACCAGCATAGCCGGGATCAGGAATCTCTCCGGTCCAAACAGGATCAAGCATACCAGCGTACTGAAAAGACCCGTCAGTGCCGAAATATGATCATGTGTATTCAGCCACTGCTCAGTAAATGACGCAATGAACAATGCTGTCATGGAGAACTCGATACCGGCCGTAGAAAACGGAATGACAGCCCCTAGCAGACTTCCCAGAACACATCCGGTGATCCAGTAGCTGTAATTGAACATGGAGACCAGAAAACGGTAGAGATCCGCATGTTCACGGTCCGGTGTATCCCCGTCGCAAAGCAGGGAGTACGTCTCATCGGTCAGCGTAAAGATCATATACGGTTTATACTTACCGGCATCCTTATATGTATCGATCATCGAGATGCTGTAGAACATGTGCCTGGCATTGACCATGAACGTTGTGATTGCAGTCGTCAGCACCGACGCTCCGCCTGCCAGAAGACTCACCCCGACATACTGCATCGATCCCGCGTAGTTGACACTCCACACGACTAAAGTCGTAGGATTCTTGCTTCAATGACCACCACATTGCCACGAAGGCTTTAGTTTTACACGGTCTCCACAAGCGTAGATTCGGGTGTGTCCCACCCTATTGGATGTTTATTTCTCAGGCTATCCCTAAGCCTTTGTTCAGTATATTGATACTCGCATTATGATCTCTGTCGTGGAT